>CAZRMB010000219.1:0-4355 GCA_964600925.1 uncultured Syntrophomonas sp. | reverse complement strand
GTTATGATCAAATTAACATATTTAATTAGCATGACAAAAAAGTGAGGGGGACTGCTTCGATGGAAAATTACCGTGGAGTGGAATATCAAACCGTGCTTGCCTGGGTTGAAGATCGAA
The DNA here is from genome assembly GCA_964600925.1 of uncultured Syntrophomonas sp. Taxonomy (GTDB): domain Bacteria; phylum Bacillota; class Syntrophomonadia; order Syntrophomonadales; family Syntrophomonadaceae; genus Syntrophomonas_B. Next base: position 4,238 of record CAZRMB010000219.1, on the reverse strand, counting down.
TAGGTTATGTTCAGTTTAATCGTCCCAAACAATTGAATGCGATTAATCCGCAACTCCTGGAAGAATTCTCGGAAGTTCTCACTGCTTTTGATGCTGATCCGGAAGTTAGAGTAATTATCATCTGTGGAGATGAAAATGCTTTTTGTGCCGGCGCTGATTTAAAGGAAATGTCAGAAATGAGTGCCTTTGAAGCGAGAAATTATTTGGATCCCAGCCGGCGAGCTGTTATGGAAGATGTTCAGAAACCGGTTATTGCCGCAATAAGAGGATTGGCATTGGGGGGCGGATTTGAAATCATCCTTTCCAGCGATATTCGCATAGCCGGTGATAAAGCTATTTTCGCACTGCCGGAGATAAGACTGGGATTGTTTCCCGGCGGGGGAGGGACCCAGCGCTGGATTCATTCCGGTTCGATCTGCACTGCCAAATATTATATTTTTACCGGTGATTTTTTTGATGCCCAGACAGCATTAAAGATGGATCTGATCAATATGGTCGTTGCCGACGACGATGTAATGAACCGGGCTACGAAAATTGCCAAAAGAATTGCCAAGAAATCTCCTCTGGCTTTGCGGGAAGCGAAACAATGCATCAACAATTCCGTCAACATGGATCTGCGGTCAGGGCTGAAAAGCGAACAAATTGCCTGGGCGATGCTGTTTTCCTCTGCTGATCCAAAAACCGGGATCGACGCATTTCTGGAAGGAAAAGAAGCAATATTCAGTGGGAAATAAAATACCGTTCAGAGTGAAAAAATGGCTTATAGCTGTTTGCTCTAAACCATTTTTACGGTCCAATTATATATTTACTTTTTATTTTTCTTCTTTATTGCCAACGAATCGTTCCTTCATTCGTTCCAGGAAAGATTTCTTTTTGACTACTGGCTTTTCAGGTACTGCCTCCACCTTAACTGCGGTATGAATCTGGACGTTGTTTGTTTTAACAGGTTGGACCGGAGCAGATCTTTCAACTGCACGGACTGGTTTATCGGATGGTTTATTAGGCTTGTCCGGACGATCAGTTGCGACAGGCTTGATTTCTTTTCTTATATCTTTATTGATATTTTCTCTTGGCTGCTGACGGTCTGTCTTATTGGGTAAATTCCTCGTTTGTCCTTGCTGTCTGGGTTTAACGTCCCGGGCAGCTTTTGATTTTTGTCCGGCATTTTCTTTGTTTCCGGCAGCCTGGGTAGGTTGTGGTTTAAATTCATTGTCTTTTTTCCATTTTTCAATCAGATCTTTATGGGCATCAAGCTCCGCATCCGTCGGTAGAGAAGCTTCCCCAATCATCGTACCGATATGCTCTTCAATTTCATAGAGACTCATAATATCATCACTGGTTACCAGAGATATGGCGCGTCCTACCTTGCCGGCTCTGCCGGTACGTCCGATACGGTGAACATAACCGTCCTTTTCAAGCGGGATATCATAATTAATGACCAGTGACAATTCATCAATATGAATACCGCGGGCAGCAACGTCTGTAGCCACCAGGATATGAAAATCTCCTTGCTTGAACTGCTGCAGCGTTTTCAGACGTTTGACCTGGGGAATATCCCCATGCAGAGCACGGGATGTATAGCCTTTTTGGGTTAAAAAACTCTGCACCCGATCGACCGTAGTGCGCATATTACAGAATATGATACAGCTCTCCGGGCGTTCAAGCAGCAGCAATCGATTGAGCTGGGTACGTTTCTCGTTTTCATTTATACGATAATAAAATTGCTCGGTTGTGTCGACTGTCATGGTATCCGATTCAATTTCAATCAGAGCAGGATTTTTCATATTATCCCGACACAGTTTTTGCACTTCCGGCGGGATGGTGGCGGAAAAAAGCAATGTGACCCTGTTTTTAGGCAGGGTTCTGAGGATTCTTCTGACCTGATCTATAAATCCCATATCCAACATCCGGTCAGCCTCATCAAGCACTAAAAAACGGATGTGATTGGTTTTGAGCGTGCCATGCTGGATATGATCGAATACACGGCCCGGCGTTCCAGCAACGATTGAAACCCCTCTTTTAAGTGTTTCGATCTCAGTATTGATACTGTGCTGCCCATAAATAGCAGTGGTTTTATGATGCAAATGTTTGGACATTCTTTTCAGATCACTGTCCACCTGTACGGCCAGTTCTCTGGTGGGGGTTAGGACAAGTCCCTGAGGACCAGGTCCTTCCGGCTCAATCAATTGCAGCATTGAAACACCAAAAACAGCTGTTTTACCGCTGCCGGTTTTGGAAATCACAATGAGATCTTCCTGGTTTAAAATATGGGGTATAGCCTCGCATTGAACGTCAGTCGGGGATTCAAACCCCATCTCTGCGAGCGCCTCCAATATGGGCGGTGAAATGTTCAAATCTTTAAAACTGCTCATTATTCTCTTCTTTCATCTTATGGTGTTTATGTTTCCTGATAATTATATCACTTTCAATGAATCTCTGCTGTCACATTGCGTTTATGTAATATTTCTGTATCCATCTTGAATAAGGGAAGGAATGATGATACACTTTGGTTACACTATTAGAGAAATATGTCGCAAAATGCTGTCATACAACGAATAAATTTGGTATTAAATGCATATAAAGACATTTGCTATCATGTTAATCTAACTGCTTTGAATTTATAATAGCTTTACACGGTTTTGTTTAATTTATTATAAAGGTGGAATATACTCTATGACTAATAAAATTGTCGACGTGATTGGCATCAGAGAAGAATTCTGTACCAATTGCCATCAATGCATCGCCGTCTGTCCGGTCAAGATTTGCAGTGATGGAAGCGGCGATGTGGTCAAATTTAATAATAATCTATGTATCGGGTGCGGACGCTGTGTAGAAGCGTGTGTCAAAAGCCACGGCGGATCAAGCGAAAAAAGTGCCCGCTATATAATCGATGATGCCAATCAATTTTGCAATAATATTGGCAAGAAGGAAATATATTGCCTGGTAGCTCCATCAGCGCAAAGCAACTTTAATTTGAAAAAATTGATCTCTGCTTTGAAACTGTTGGGAGCCAAGGGTGTATACGATGTATCGCTGGGGGCGGAAATAGCTATTGCTTCCTATCATGATGCCATTGCAACAGGCAAGGCAAAATTACCGATGATTGCCAATCCTTGCCCGGCGGTGGTTAAATATATTGAATTGGAGCATCCCGGCTTGATTGAATATCTGGCGCCGGTTGGAAGTCCCATGCATTGCCTGGCAGTATATTTAAAATCACTGCATCCGCAAGCTGAGCTAGCTTTCATTTCACCTTGCCTGGCCAAACGCAGGGAAATAAGAGAAAATGATTTGGTAGAATATAATGTCACTTTTCAAGCATTGAACGATATCTTTAACAAAAGGAAAATCAATCTGGCATCTCTGCCTGACGGTCAATTTGACAGCCCGATCAATGCCGGAATTGCCACCAAATTTTCTTCTCCCGGCGGGCTCAAAGAATCCTATTTATTCCACTATCCCGAAACACCTTCCAGTTCCATCACACGAGTGGAGGGACCGATTGTATTTGATCAATATTTACCCGACCTGGAGAAGGCGATCATGGAGGGAAAACCTAATTTACCAATATTGATAGACGTCTTAAGCTGTGAAAAAGGCTGTAATATGGGTGCGGGTTGTATCAATCATAAGAAATCCATCGATGAAATTGAATATGCTGTAGCCCGACGTTCTGAAATATGTACCAGTGATAATGATAAAAACCAGGAACTTGACCTGTTTTTAAGCGATTTAATGAAAAATAATGATTTTGCATATCACAACTACGAGAATCGTTATGAACAAACCCGTTTGAAAATTCCCAGCGAAGAAGAATTGTCAAAGATCTATCTTGATATGCACAAGAATGAAGAAAAGGATTTTAGAAATTGTGCAGCTTGTGGTTACAACTCCTGCTATTTCATGGCTGTAGCAGTTTTTAACGGGCTAAATAAAGCCCAGAACTGTCATTTGTATAAAGAAAAGGAAATACTGCAGGAACAGCAGGCTATTATAAATCTGCATAATGAATTAAGCAATGTTTTTGAGACCATGTCCGATGGTGTCATTATTCTGGACGAAAACGCCAGGGTAACCCAGTCGAATCCGATGGCCAGACAAATTATTGGTACCCCGGGCGAAAAATTAAAAGGCCTTCATATTGTTGACCTTTTCAGTGGTCAGGCTCCCAAAACATTAAATCTGTTAGAAACCGGTCAACCGTATGAAGATGTGGAAATTCTATTGGAAGGCAGACG
>CAZRMB010000218.1:0-4355 GCA_964600925.1 uncultured Syntrophomonas sp. | reverse complement strand
ACTGATTATCAATACTGATTATTATGTTGAAAATTTATTTTGGACAGCTGTGTCTCTATTACGTTGATTTCTATAACTTGAAATTGTTTTAGTAAGTTCAGTAAGAATTTCATTGTATTTATTATAATTTTCTTGGTCTGATGATGCCAATGAATTTTCCGCAATTTCTGGATGTTCATTGATTATCTTCATTTTCTTATCTAAAACCTTAATCTCTGTTTTATAATTCTTAATTTTCTTTCTTACTTCCTCAATATCATCTTCACTTAAAAATATTTGATTAGTGCCATTTAAAGAGGATAGCATACTTAAAAAGTCGTTCTTATTGTATTGTCCAGAGTTGATAATTTTAGAAGTATCACGTTTGTCTTGACCTATAAAAAAAAGTTGATAGAATAAATATAAGTCAACTATTTTATCTTGACCATCTTTAATGATTGATGGTAATTCAAAAACATTTTTATTGATATAATATTTAAGTTCAGATAAACTTTCAGTAATTCTAATTCCTTGTGATGATTTTATTATTGTTGTCTTATTCTTTCGGAGAAATTTAAATTCAACTCCATTTATTTCAATCTGAGAGAAAAAAAAGCAATCAAGATAATTGAATCCAATCGGAAATATAGGTTCGTTCCCAATCGAATATAATAGTCCTTGAATTAGTAAGGTTTTACCTTTATTGTTTTCGTTACTAAAGATAATATTTACCTTATTTTCTAATCTCTTTTCAATAAAGGCTTCTTTTGTATTACCAAAAGCAATTTTTTTAATTATCAACATTGATACCGCTTTTTATTAGTGATATAAAAAACAAGATGCTTTGCTCATCCATAGTGTAATTTGATATTAAAAGCCTTTTGTCTATCTGGTCATAGATATTTCGAATATCTGCATTAGTATTCTTTGCAAAAACTAACATAATATTTTCCAAAAGTAGCCAAAAGCTATTTTTGTTGTTTTTATTAAAGAAAGTACGACTTATCTTCGAATTATTTTCTTGAATTAAATCATTGACATCCTGTCTATCCATTCCTTTAATCTCATCAAAATAGTAAATTGGAATATCTGATTTAAAAAGTTCTGTTCCTATAAAACGATTTAAAACCATTAACTTGATGTCATTACCTTTTAATAATTTTTTATATGCAAGCAATTCTGATGGATGTTTTATTTTAATTCCTTCAACATTTATATTTTTTAAGGCTGTTTGTTTATCTCGTATTTCATCAAATATACTATTGTAGAAGTCTGAAGAATAAGAATTCTTATTCTTAAAATGGACTATTTCTTGTATATATTTTTCTTTTTCCTGTCCAATTACGAAAACTGTTTTTTGGAGAAAGTGGTCCATATTGTCAATAATAATTTGTGAAATATTATTATTGTTTCTTCGCTTGAACTCGTTTTTCAACCCTTCAATTAGATATGTTTTTTTTTCATTAAGAAAATTATTGAATCCAAATGACAAAAGGGATTCATCAACTAAATAGCCTTCCTTTAATTTAGGCATTAAAAGGATATGATGATTGAATTCAAGCTCTGAAATATAGTTTTCAAATAGTGTAATTAGTGATTCTCCAATTTTTGTTGGATTTAAAGTGCTTACTCCTTTTGATTGAGCATCCCATAAAGTATTACAAGACTCATCACTTCCAGTCAAATCATTTAAACAATCGATAAAAAACAATGAAATATCTTCACTGTCAGCTCTCATTGTCAACAAATACAATAAACTACGAGTTTCATATTCACTCGCTTTTTTATTATTTCTTTCTGTATATTGTATTTGATACATACTCTTTAATCCTAGTCTAACAGTTTATCTGTGGGTGTCTTTTTTGACATTGCGCATCACGAGTAGGTATACAAAGTATTTTCTTAAATTTTTAAGGTCATATAAGGTATCTTTGGCGTAAATCCAATAAACCGCCCCTAAGGTATACAATTCTTACAAACCCAAATATCATTTATCAAAAAATATTTATTAACACGGCAAAGGTTGTTTAAGTAAAAGAAAAACAGACAGATAAGAATTTGCATGGTTGAGGATTGTTTGGGTAGATATTAGACCAACATTGTTCTAAAGGATGTGGTAGCAAACGTGTGCTGGCTATTCCGGGGGGTAATTTCTTCAGCGCTGAGGTTGTACCGGGAGCGAATACCTTCTGATGTTTTACCTTCTTGTTAAGGATGCTGATTATCAACAGTAGGAATCACTATAGCTGAGTGATGCTGAAACTGCCTTTGCTTTTGTTTCTGCTCATAAGTGTTGGAACTTACCTTCCAAATCTGCTTTGGTAAAAAAAAGAAGCCGCCCTTTCGGACGACTTCTTCAAAACAAATCACCGTTCCTTCCCCTTTTACGGCTAGAAATATCGTGGTGTGTTTATCCGGTTGGTATGAAAGATATCGATGTCATAACCGATTCTGATCTCGTGCGAGCCGTGGTTATAGGTCGAAAGCTGGTTGAACCAGGCATCGTAAGAATAGCCGATGTGCAGGTTCTTGGCGACGTTGATCTCGGCCATCAGGGTGAGGCAGTTTTCGGTTCGATAGGAGACGCCCAGCCACATGACCTTGTTGATGAGCAAGGCCATACTCAGGTCGGCCTGGACAGGGGCGTTCTGTACATATTTCACCAATACGGCGGGGCGGAAATCGAGGTTCTCGTTGACCGGGATCACTACCCCCGCCATGGCGTAAAAGTGTCGCATCAATTTGGAAAATGATGTTTTTTCATCATCTGCATCCTGCGATACTACGATCTTGTTTTGCAGCAGGTGGGTGGAGGAGATGCCGATGTAATACCGGGGGGCATAATAGTAGAAACCCACTCCGGCATCGGGCACTGCTTTGTTCTTCACCTGGCTGTTCAGCAATGGGTCGTCGGGATCTTCCGGGTTCAGTTTATTCCAATCAATGTCCAGGTAGTTGAATCCGAACTGCGCTCCCATCGAAAGAGTCCCTTTGGGAAAGAGGATCCGGTAAGCGAACGATCCCATCACCCCTGTCTCGACCGTTGGGCCCAGGGCATCCCGGTAAGCGTACAATCCTACTCCCAGGTGCGGGTTGGGCATATTGGTCTGAGCCGTGAAGGAAAAGGTGTTCGGTCCATCTTTGATGCCGACCCATTGGAGACGGTCAATCACATCGAGCGACAACGCTTCCGGTGACCCTGCATATGCCGGGTTGATCGCGACCTTGTTGAACATATATTGGGTGAAGATCGGATCCTGCTGAGCATAAGGCCGGAGGCAGGCGAGCATCAGCAGCAGGAGGAAAGCTGACTTTTTCATAGGTTTTCTTTTTTTCATTTCTTAATCCGGTTGAGGGTTATCAGTTGTTAGCCCGGATAAATATCCATCCCTTGTAGGAACCGACATGATCGAGTTTGATGATATAGAAGTATGTACCGTCAGGTACCGGCTCGCCATTTTTATTGGTTCCGTCCCAGATGACATCGGCATTGTTGTATCCCTGGAATGACCTGATCTTGTCACCCCATCGGTTGAAGATCGTGACGCTGTTCATGGAATAATTCTCGATGCCGCCGATGGTCCAGGTGTCGTTCATCCCATCTCCGTTGGGAGTTATCACATTATAGATTTCCAGCGGGATGCCTTCGTCGATGGTGATATAGATCATGGCCGTATCGCGTTGCGGTACCGGGTCGGAGTCGTGGACGTAATACATGATGGAATCAACCCCTTTGAAATCCTTATCGGGAGTGTACGAGAAGATACTGTCGGTAACCGGTGTGATGTATCCGTGATAGGGACCTTGCAGGAGGTAATAATAGAGTTTCGTTCCATAGGGGTCATGGTCGTTGTCCAGCGGGCTGACCAGGACCGGAACGTTCATGATGGTGGAGTCGAAGTCATCCATCGCCAATGGCGGCATATGGACCGGGCTCACGATGATGTTCACCGAGTCGGAGGCGGTGCATCCCGTGATGAGATCCAGCGCGGTGAGGACCAGGGTGACATTCTCGTTGAGCGGCACGGTGGCCGGATCTTCTATATCTGCGGTGACCAGGTACCCGGCGGGGGTCCATTGGTAGCCAAAGGCCCCGGATCCGCCACTGACGGTAGCATCGATAGTGACAGAGGTTCCGGCATCGGGTGACAGGTCCGGACCGGCATCAACCACCGGTGCGGCTTTCAATGTCAGCAAGAGGCTGTCGGAAGCTGTCCTGTCGGCGCACCCGTATGTGCCGGTGACGGTGACATTCATCACGATATCGCCGGTCATTCCTGCCGGGGTGTCATAGGTGACCGCCAGTGAATCCGGATCGTTATTCAGGAGGATCCCGTTGGCCGTCCAGGTGACCGTTCCGTAATGGAGGGCGGTGG
>CAZRMB010000217.1:0-4383 GCA_964600925.1 uncultured Syntrophomonas sp. | reverse complement strand
CGGCTTAAATATTCACGGTCCACCAGCCGCAGAGCCTGTTGGCGGATCGATTTCTCCACCAGGTTGCGCACATACCTGGCATTGCCGCTGTGGGGATGGTGGTATTTAATGAAATCATCCAGGATACATTTAAGTCTCCAGCGGCAGCGACTACTCAACTCGTAGTCCCGTTCATTGTACATCTGTAATGCGATGTTGAAAAGCTCTTCGCTTTCATAATCGGGAAAATCTATCTGCAGCGCAAAACGGGAACGCAAGCCGGGATTGCTTAGCATAAAAGCGTCCATCTCCAGACAGTAGCCGGCCAGAATAACAATCATTTCACTGCGCTGATCCTCCATCGCTTTTACGAGGGTGGCAATCGCTTCATGGCCAAAGTCCTTGCCGCCCCCCTGGGCCAGCGTGTAGGCTTCATCAATAAACAGGATTCCCCCGTTGGCTTTTTTCAAAACCTCGCGTGTCTTCTGAGCGGTATGGCCGATATATTCGCCCACCAGATCCGCCCGTTCTACTTCCAACAGATGACCTTTGGGCAAAATTCCGATTTCCTTGAAAATACCTCCCAGGATACGCGCCACACTGGTCTTGCCGGTGCCGGGATTGCCGCGAAAAACCATATGCAGGGCAGTTGGATCCGCTTTCAGCGACTGTTGGCTGCGCCTGGCCTGGATCAAAGCGTAAGCGCTGATCTCTGCAATTGTCTTTTTGACCGGCTTCAGCCCGATCATCTTCTCCAGTTCACGGAAGGCATCTGCCTGGCAGAAGGAATAACCTTCACCGGCAGGAGATGATGACAGTGCGCATTCCTGATTTTCCGGCTGAGCATACTTCATGGATATGGCCACAAAAAATCACCACTCTCAGTAATTCTAGCTTACTATATGCCAAACAGCTAAAAGTGGTGACATGATTTTTGGGAACTGTCCCCGAAAATCACGACGTCCCGGTGGTTTTTTTATAAGCGTTCTTGTGTCTGATTCTTTTTCGATACTTGCTCTTCTTCAGACATTCATCGCAGTATTTGGTCAGTTGAAATGATTTATCCGTGATCACTTTGCCGCAATTAGCGCAGTGTTTAAGCTTGCTCTCCCGCAAACAATCATCGCAATATCGGGTCAGCTGGAATGATTTATCGGTAATCATTTCGCCGCAACTGGCACAATGTTTAAGCTTGCTGTCCTTTAAACATTCGTCACAGTATCTGGTCAGTTGAAATGATTTATCGGCAATTTCTTTACCGCAATTTGCGCAATAACTACTCATATATGCAAACTTCCTTCATGAAGGCAATACTTGATTATTTATGGTATATCTAATCTAATTCTTCAACCATCGACTATTTCCTTTTCTTATTTATAAATATATTCACATTTTTCGTCGTTAGAATGTCACTCATATTATCTGTGTGCATAGATTATAAATAAAACTGAAAAAAGCAAGGAGGTAAAGCATTGTCTTTTGAAATTGTTTATCACCTGCGCAGGTATTTGGAAAAACTGCCGCAGGTACATTATGGTCGCAAGCTTAGTTTTATTCCCTCGGCATATGACCCCCGGGATTATCGATATGAAAAACTGATTGGCGCAAAAGTGGCAGATAAACCTGTTCCCATTGATTATAGATCCCAATTGCCCGAGGTTTTTGACCAGGAAGATCGGGGCACCTGTGTGGCCTGTGCGGCCGCCTGGACTCTGAAAGCCTATGAAGAAATCGAACAGGAAGATTATCCAAAGAAAGGTCTTTCCGTCTCATTCCTGTACAGCATGTGCAAAGAAAATGATGGCATGCCGTGTCTGGAAGGCACCCAGCCCAAAGTGGCCATGCAGGTATTAAGAAATTACGGAATCTGTCCGGAAATAGTCATGCCGTATGCTGAACTGGTTGATCTGTCTTCCCCCAAGGTTCCCGGCATTCCAAATAAAGCAATGGAAACTGCAGTCAATTATAAAATAAAAACGTACGCCCAACTCTGCGCTTCATCGGATACGGACCGCAGCCAGGCCATTCATGTTATGAGAGAAGCCTTGAAAAACGAAGGTCCGTTTCTCATGGCGCTGCTAGTCTGTGAGAATTTCAAACCGGATGAAAATTACGAACTCCCCTTGCCCGAAGGAGAAATGCTGGGCGGTCATGCGATAGGTATCGCCGGAGATCTGCCCGACCGGGAATGTCTGATTCTCAGAAACTCCTGGGGCAACAGTTGGGGCGAAAACGGGTATGCCTATCTGCCCTATGCCTGGCTGGATAATAAAGCTTTCGGCAGCTGGTCCGTTTCTGAAGCCTGGACTGCCACGGACATGAGCCCTGTGCAACAAGCCGACAAAATCGTTATTACGCCTGGATTAAAAACCATCAAAGTGGACGGAAAACGATCTGCAATGGATGATACTGCCGTTTTCAGCAAGACTTCACCGTATCAGACCGCCATTGATGAACTGGTCAGAAAAATGGGCTACCATCTTGATTGGGATGGCAACAAGGCAGTGTTCACGCGGATCATTTAGGTTTAAAGCTGGCCGAAATAATAATGGTCTTGTATATCGCTCCGAAGTATTAACGCCTCTTTTTAAATGCCGGTGCTGCCTGGCGGCGAGCATCACGAGGGCGAAGTATTTCGGGGCGAATATTTTGCACCGGCACCGGCGAGCGAACCAGTATGGTTTTCAGGGCGCGCCAGTTAAAGGGAATAAGCGGCCATAGATAGGGTACTTTAAAGGATTTGGTGAAGGCCAGTGTAATAAAGACCAGCAGTGCACTGGCAACCAAACCCGGCCAGCGGAAAAAACCTGTGCAAATGAGGATAAACAGTCTTACCAGACGGTTGGCCATGCCCATCTCGTAACTGGGAGTGGAAAAGGTCCCTACCGCCGCCATCGCCGTATAGAGGATGACCTCCGGGATGAGCAGGCCGATTTGCACGGCCACATCTCCGATAAGCAAGGCAGCAATCACGCCCAGCGCCGTTGCCATAGGTGCCGGGGTATGAATGGCAGCCATGCGCATCAGATCCAAACTTATCTCTGCCAGGAAAAACTGTAAAAAGATCGGCACATTGCCGACTTTTTTCGGCCCGATAAAATCCAGCGAGGCAGGCAGCAAATCCGGGGAAAGCGCCACCAGGAGCCATAAAGGGGTTAAAAAGACCGAAGCCAGAATGGCTGCAAAACGAATCCAGCGAATGTAGGCCCCAACCGCCGGGGTCTGCCGATACTCTTCGGCGTGTTGCACATGATGAAAATAAGTGGCCGGCGCAATGATCACACTGGGTGAGGTATCCACAATAATCAGCACATGCCCCTCCAGCAAGTGCAAAGCCGCCACATCCGGGCGCTCTGTATACCGGACTTTGGGGAAAGGATTCCAGCTATTGCCGCCAATGATCAGTTCCTCCACCGATTTTTCCGCCATAGGAATCCCGTCAATCTTTATGGCTCCGATCCTTTCTTTGATGGTTTCGACCAGATCCGGATTGGCGATGTCTTTGATATATACGACCGCTACATCCGACTTGGAACGCTTCCCCACCCGCATCAGTTCGACCCTGAGTTTCGGATCCCGGACACGCCGGCGGATTAAAGCGGTATTAAATACCACCGTTTCGGTGAAACCATCCCTGGAACCACGCACCACCCGTTCAATATCCGGTTCCTCCGGCCCACGTGCCGGATAGGTGCGGGCATCAATGATAAAACCCTCCTGGCATCCATCAACAATTAAAAGGATTGATCCGGACAATACCGCATAGAGAAGTTCGTCGATCTTGCTTTCGGTTGACAGTTCTATATAGGGTATACCCCTGCGCAGCAGCTGTCCGGCTGTATCCTGAAAAAATTTCTCCTTGCGTAAGGCAAACAGGGATTCCATGACCTCCGTCAGAATATCATCCTTTACCAGGCCATCAAAACAAATCAAGGCTGCCTTTTGGCCGATAACCTCGATTTCCCTGACGACCACATCAAAACTTTCGCCCTCCCCCAATTCCTGTTTGAAAATATCCAGGTTATCATCATAGTTGCGGCTCAAGTTGAGATGTTTCTGACGTTTGAACAAAATATAACAGCTCCTTAAACAGATAATAGATTCAGTCAATTGTGCTTTATAAAAATATTGTTGGCCAAGCACTTTTTATCTATTCTCTGTTGAAGCACCCAAGACAAGTAAAAAGCCATATTCGGCATGCGAATCATGGCTTTTGCAAGGTTCTCCATGGTTAGGTCTTCTCAATCCTAAAATTTAATTCATGCCGCCATAAATCAAAAGCGACATGATTTCTTCTTATCAATGATGATGATGCTCCCCGTGATGATTGCAGCTCACATCCCGGTCAAGCAGCTCACCGTTTAAATATGAACCCAATACATCCTCCAATCGTCCGGAGGCACC
>CAZRMB010000216.1:0-4402 GCA_964600925.1 uncultured Syntrophomonas sp. | reverse complement strand
TGCTCAATTGAAATGCTCTTATCATTATATCCCAGCGGCAATTGTTTGTAGAGGGTCCCTTTGAACAATCACTATATTGTTGTAATATGTTGTAATATTTAATAGAATATTATTTGAACGTAAATTATACAGTTATTAACATTTATTAATAATTATTATAAATATTTATAAGCCACCAACCCATTCCTCATAACAACGGTAGTAATTACGGGATTTTGGTCTGAGAACAGCCCATCTCTGCAGGGAATATTGTCCATACAAATTAAATTATCACGCACCATTTCATATTGACAAGGATAATCAAAGATCGAAATAAGTAAAAATTTATAATAACACTATTAATTCGGCAGATATCCTGAGCGACATCCATTGCAAAATGACTCAACGTTGACATCTTCAGCATGATCCAATGTTCCGTTTCTTATTTTTTTGTGTCTATTTCCTTCCTATTATCAAGCAACAAGAAAGAAATATATTTTCCAGGGCAGTCCAAGTCCTGTGAATTAAATAATATGGTGAATCTAGTGGAACGATTCACAAAAGAAAGGCAGGGGGGTAGCATCATGACCGGTAAAAAAATATTTGATGGGGGGGAGATTTCTTTACGACAAAAAAAGATGTTTTATAAGGAGGAATATTAGCATGATAGGATTAACGCCCGAAATAATGGAAAAACGTTTTTGGTTGAAAAGTTTCGATAATTACACCAAGCCAACGTTGAATTATCCAAAATACCCTGCCCATGAAATCTTGCATATAATCGCTTCTACCAATCCTGACAAAGCAGCTACCGACTTTTATGGCACTGAAATTACTTACTGGGACTTAAATCTTTATGCTACGCGGATGGCGAACGGCCTCATCGACGCGGGCATAAAAAAAGGTGATCGGGTGGGAATCCTGCTCCCCAATTGTCCGCAGATGGTTATTTCTTTCTGGGCTATTCTGCAGGCGGGCGGCGTTATCGTCAACCTGAATCCCATGTACAAGCCGGAAGAATTAAAAGGCATGATAGAAAAAACCGGCATGACTGCCCTGATCACCTTCGACGGATTAATCCCCGGTGTTCAGCAATTGTGCCAGATGGTCGATATCCCCTTCGTGATGGTCACCAAATTAACTGATTATATAAATGGCATGAAGGTGAGCACCCCTGAAGAAATCGGGTTACCTGCAGGTTGGCATCATTTTTCTCAATTTCTGGCTCAAAGCACCAATGAAGCTCCTCCCGCAATCGCGTTTAATGTTAAAGAGGATGCAGCGGTATTGCAGTTTACCGGCGGTACCACCGGCACTCCCAAAGCAGCCACGTTGACCCACAGCAACCTTTTGGCAGCTCTCTTTACCGGCAATGAATTAGGGATGCCTATCAGTCAATTTATTCCGATTGAACGGCGCAATATTATGGGCGTCCTTCCCTGCTTCCATGTCTTTGGCGAAATCTGTGGTATTGCCATGTCAGCCATAACCGTATCAACATTTGTCATTCTTCCTCGTTTTGACGTGGATGAATTTTTGACTACAATGGAGCGTCTCCCTCACGTATGGTTCTTCCCGGCCGTCGCTACCATGCTGGGCGCTATCATCGCCCATCCCCGTACCAAGGAAATAAACCTGGCTAAAAAACTTGCCATAATCAACGCCGGTGCAGCCCCTTGTTCCCTGGAGCTTTTGAAAAAAGCCCGGGCAATGGGTTTGATTATTGTTGAAGGCTGGGGCATGAGCGAAACAACTTCCGTCGGAATAACCACTCCGTTCTTTGGCGTTAAAAAACCTCTAAGCATCGGACTCCCTTATCCTGATGCAGAAGTCAAAATCATTAACGTAGAGACCGAAGAGGAAATGCCGCTGGGGGAACCGGGTGAAATTTTAATGAAATCTCCCATGGTCATGAAAGGATACTGGAACGACCCTGAAGAAACGGCCAAACAATTAAAGGATGGCTGGCTGCATACCGGGGATATCGCTTACCAGGATGAGGACGGATATATATTTATCGTTGATCGGGCCAAAGATTTGATCATTGCTGGAGGCTATAATATTTATCCTCAGGAAGTCGATAATGTAATAATGCAGCATCCCCAGGTCGTTGATTCAATGACCATCGGTATTCCCGATGAATACCGCGGTGAGACGGTCAAATCCTTTGTCCAGCTCATGGAAGGAGCCACTGTTAATGAAGCCGACTTGATCGCCTATAGTCGGGAACATTTGGCAGCTTATAAAGCACCGAGAAGCATTGAAATTAGACCGGTCCTTCCCCGGTCCGCCACCGGCAAGGCCATGAAACGAATCCTGAGAGATGAAGAGATTGCTAAAATGAAGAAGAGCTGATCGCCGGCTCTGTTATCAAGCTCTCGTTGTCAGGAATAATAACGAAAGACGTACGGGAACAGGGGACACAAGAGGACACTTGTGTCCCCTGATTTATCCGAGCTTTTAAGAGCGTGCTCGATGATGAATGGCCATGATGCAAAGTTATTTGCGCAAAGAGCTAAAGAACATCTATACTGTTATATATGGATCGAATAATCAGCAGGCGGAATAAAATAGCTGATTATAATGGCAGCAACAGCATTCAATGAACTGTTAAGTTGGAGGGATTAATTTGGAGGATATTCTTACCAGGTTCAGAGACTATTGTGAAAAGCCTTATGAAAGGGCTGCCCAATTAAAGGCAACCAGCAAAACCAAAATAATCGGGTGTCTTCCTATGTATTTCCCGGAAGAAATCATCCATGCGGCGGGAGCACTGCCGGTCACTTTATTCGGCAGCGACGAGCCAATCACCCTGGGAGACGGACATATGATGACCAATGCCTGCGATCAGGTACGCAGCTCATTTGACAGTCTTTTGAAGGGTAAATACGATTTTCTGGATGGAATCGCAGCGATCTATGTATGTGATCAGGTAAGATTTTATCTGGAAGTATGGCAACTGGATCATCCCATCGAGTTTTTCCATCAAATGTGGCGGCCCTATAAGATGGACAGCTCCACCCAGGTTTTTTTCCGCAATGAATTGGAAAGACTGATTTCCGGTCTGGAAGAATTCATGGGGACTAAAATCACTACCGAAGCACTGCAGGCAAGTATTCGTTTATATAACGAATCAAGGGCCATGATGCGCAAATTGAACGATTTAAGAAAAGACCGTCCTGGAATCATAAGTTCTTCTGATATGACCCATATCGTTGCTTCCAGCATGCTTATCCCCAGAGAAGAGCATAACCAATTATTAGGGCAGCTGCTCGCCAAGCTCGAGTTGAAGGAAGCCCCCACCGGTAAAAAGCAACGCATCATCGCCGTCGGGCATCCCTGTTCGATGCCGGAAGCAGAAGTGCTGGATATGATTGAAGCCAACGGTATGGTCATTGTTAATGATGATTTCTTTACCGGCAGCAGATATTTCAGCAAGGATGTTTCCGCCAGCGGAGATCCCGTTGATGCTTTTATTGACTTCTATGTAAACGCCATTCCCTGCACCACCTATCACTACGCCGACATCTGGATCAAACCCGACAAGAATTATTCTCCCTATGCTGACTACGTGATCGATTTGATGAAGCAAGGGCAGGCCAAGGGCATCGTGGTGCTAAAAGAAATGTACTGTGATCCTTACGACATGGAATTCGTTATGATGAAAAACCGGTTTGAAGAAGAAGGAATCCCTTACATTTCAATCATTACCGAACATGGTCCCGGTCCCCTGGAAGCGATCCGCACCAGGATCCAGGCTTTTGAAGAAACCTTACGGTTCATGTAACGGAGGATTAACTATGATTACTGCCGGTATTGATATTGGTTCTACCACAACGAAAGCCGTTGTGCTAAAAGATGGAGATCATTTTTCTTATGCGCTGCAGCCTACCGGGATCGAGATAAACTCGGTGAGCCGGCAGGTTCTGACAGAAGCCTGTGAAAAATCTGGTCTGAAATTTGAGGATCTGGATCGCATTGTAGCCACCGGTTACGGGCGAATCAGTATCCCCTTTGCGACGACGACCATTACCGAGATCACCTGCAATGCCGCCGGGGTCCATCATTTGTTTCCCAATGCCTCCCTGGTGGTCGATATCGGAGGGCAGGACAGCAAAGTAATCAAGATAGACGGTAAAGGCCGTGTCATGCAGTTTGCCATGAATGACAAATGCGCGGCCGGAACCGGCAAGTTTCTGGAAGTGGCCGCTCAGACTTTGGGTGTGCCGGTGAGCAAGATCGGCGATATCTCGATGCAATCGAATAACAAGGTAAGCATCAGCAGTACCTGTACGGTTTTCGCCCAAACCGAAATCGTATCCTTGATCGCCCGTCAGACCAACAAGGAAGATATCGCTGCCGGGCTGCACGAATCGATCGTCAGCCGTGTATATGGACTTATCAGCTCGGTAAATCCTGACCC
>CAZRMB010000215.1:1346-4403 GCA_964600925.1 uncultured Syntrophomonas sp. | reverse complement strand
ATGACACCACCCCGCCGGAGATAACCCTAATAGGAGAGGCCACAATGAACCTGACGGTAGGGGATAGCTTTACCGATCCGGGAGCGACCGCCAATGACAATGTTGACGGAGACATATCCGGCAGTATAAATGTAAGCGGTGATACAGTCAATACGGCAGCAACCGGAACATACGTAATAAGATACAACGTAATGGATGCAGCCCGCAATGCCGCTGTTGAGAAAACCAGAACCGTAATCGTTGCAGCAGCCGGAACACAGGATGAATGCTTCATTGCCACCGCAGCCTTTGGCTCCAAACTCCAACCGGCGGTGGTTCTGCTCCGTCATTTCCGCGATCAGTATTTATTGACCAACGTTCCAGGCAGAGCTTTTGTGGATTTCTATTATCGCCATTCTCCGCCCATAGCTGCTTACATTTCACATAGTGAGCCGCTCAAGGCTTTGGTAAGAATGCTGTTGCTGCCCTTGATAGGGACAGCTTATGCAATCATGCATCCTGCTGTCGGGATTGTGTGTATTGGAATGTTAGTGTTTCTATTGATCTTAAAGAAAAATCGAACAATAGTGGCCAATAATTAAAATAAAACAAAAAAACAGCCGCTAATTTTTGAAATTAGCGGCTGTTGTCATAATAATACCGAAAGGTTAAGCTTTGGTATTATTTTTCCTAAATTCTTCCCGCCTTTATCCGTATCAATAATTGATTGAAAGGAAATTACTGCTCCAGCTTATTGCTTAGGCGCCAGATCTTCATTCGCTCGGCTTCTTTTATGAGATCATCGCGAAACTCAGGATGAGCGATATTGACCAACTTTTCTGCTCTGGCCCAGGTGCTTCTGCCTTTTAAACATACTTTTCCGTATTCAGTTACAATATAATCCACCGATGCCCGGGGCGTGGTAACAATACCCCCTGGTGCAAGGGTGGGTACAATTCTCGAATGCAGTTCACCTTTTTTGTCTGTATAGGTACTGGTCAGACAGAGAAAGCTTTTCCCGCCGCGGGAATAATACGCTCCTTCAACAAAGTTAAGTTGTCCTCCGGTTCCGGATATCTGGCGAAAGCCGGAACTTTCAGAACAAACCTGACTGAAAAGGTCTATCTCAAGGGCATTGTTGATGGAAACCACCTTGTCGTTCATGGCTATGGTGCGGGGATTATTGGAGAAAGACGCCGGGTAACTGGCCATCAGCGGGTTGCCGCTTATAAATTCATACGTCTCTTTTGTACCCAGGCAAAAGGAAAAACCAATTTTACCGCGATCAATGGTCTTATAACGATTTGTTACCAGACCCCGATCAAAGAGCTCGACCATGGAATTACAAAACATTTCTGAATGAATTCCCAGATCCTTTAAATCTGAATCGCATATCAGTTTTCCCAACAGATCGGGAAGATTGCCAAAACCAAGCTGCAGGCAGGCACGGTCCTCAATTTCTTCCAATAGTAATTTGGCCATCGCCAGATCAACATCAGAAGGCTTGGCGGTATTGGGGTATTCAAATAAAGGAGGATTGCTGCCTTCGATGACATAATCAACCATGGAAATATGAATCGCATCTTCCGAACCACCCGGTACTCTGACCATATTATTATTTACTTCCAGGATAACGGTTTTCGCACTCATACAAACGGTGAAGTTGTAAACGTTGGATGGACCGAAGGAAAAGAAGCCATGTTCATCCATAGGACTTACCTGGACAACAGCAGTGAAAGGCGGAAAATAATCGTGTTCAAAGAAGGTCTGGCTTTCATGCAAATTACAGGGCAGGTAAAACATTAGATTGTTATCAGACATTTTGCGGTCAATGGCACTAAAGTAGAAACTATTGCAGGTAAAATGTCTATGGCTTGGATCCGAAACAGCAGTTGCTGGCAGTGGCAAAAGGCTGGTACTCAAATAAATCAGCACATCATTCAGCTCATCTTTTCGTTTCGCCAATTCCTGATCAAAGTCAATCGGTCTGCCTAAAAACCCTCCGTAAAGTATGCAGTCTCCAGAATCGATCATACGAGCGGCTTTTTCTGCGGAAATCAATTTCTCCTTGTACTGAGAGCTATATGTTCTGCTCATAATACACCTCCTGTCTGTTATTTTGGTATAACAGTAACGTAAGCAGCAGAATACGTTCCTGTTTATATCATTATTAATGATATGACACAAAATAATAGAATTATGACCATAAAATACCAAACACAGAATAGTTTCTATTTACGTCCAAATAAGTGTAAGCATCAGGTGCCAGGAGGACTATAATAAATAATAGTGCTTTTGGACGGAGAAAATGTAATAGCAAATGACAACTTAAAGACAGGCCTGCGAATAATTACATCAAACCGTTCCGCCTTTCTGGTTGAAGTCTAATAATTGACATACTATAATCAAGCAATTGTTTAATAGAAAGGATACAAAAATGAAGAGAAAAGTTCTGAGCCTTTTACTTTGCCTGGCCATGTTGCTGACTGTGATGCAGTTTTCTGCTGCAGTTGCACTGGCAGAAACGGAAGAAACCCAAACCATAATAGAAACGAGCACCACCGATACTGTGCCTGATTCGTCCAAACCTGAGGAATTCGTGATTAATAATAATGCTGCTGAAACTTCGCCAAATGAAGCGAATCCGCCAAGTACGGAAGAGCCTGTTCTGGTCTATGTTCCGCTGGATAATCGGTCGGTCAATGTTGACAGGGTGTTTTATGAAGCTCAGGCAGCCGGTTTTAAAGTGGTCATGCCGGATGAAGATTTGTATGCCACACGGCTGGATGGACAGCCGCTCAACGCCAACGGAACCCAGTTTGGAGACAGCCGGAAGTTAATGGATTGGATTCTTGCCATGGATCAGACCACCAATTATTTTGTGATTTCCCTCGATCAGCTCCTCTCCGGCGGGTTGGTGAATTCACGGGTCTTAACCAACTCGACCTATACTGATGAATATAAAATAATCGATGCTATCATTGATCTATCCAGAAACAACCATGTTTACATCATCGACACCGTGGCGCGCCTGGCTACCTGTACGGTGGGTTATAAAGGCGCAACTTTGGATACATA
>CAZRMB010000215.1:0-1246 GCA_964600925.1 uncultured Syntrophomonas sp. | reverse complement strand
TATGAAAAAGATATAAGCTATCTGCGTGCTGGCGGACAGACTCTTTTTAATGAATATATAACCGCCCAGGGATGGCCGACCAGTAATTTCTATAAAGATCCGGCCCAGGTGGAAAGAGCTTATAAAGCCCTGGATTATATCCTGAAAACCGCAGAGTATAATGTCACCGTGAATGACATACTCAATAACCTGACGGACTGCAGATATTTAAAAGGCCTGGGCGGAGAATGTGGTATTATCGGTAACATTAATCTGACCAACTACTCGGCTCCTTTCTTTAGAACCAATGAAATAAGATATGATATAAATGTGCAGATCGGCGATGCCACCATAAACCACTTCAATAATGCCATGACGATCAGCATGCCCTACACCCCGCCGGCCGGCCAGCTGGTTTATTCATTGAATCTGTATGGAAGGGACAGTTCAGGCAAGTTGCATCGGATTCCCTGTATATATGAGAAATCCTCAGGCCTGGTGAAATTCAGCGCCGCCAACCAATACACAAGCATGTTCATAGATACGTTGAGCATGGATGCCGAGCGGGCTTATTCGCTTTTCAGCGATACAGACAAGTCGGCATGGTATTTTGATTATGTGTTGTTTGTATATGAAAAAGGATTAATGCGTGGCGTTGGCAACAACACTTTCGAGCCAAAAACACCAATGACCCGCGCCATGCTGGTGAATACGCTTTACAAGATGGCCGGAACACCTACAGCACCCAGTGATATAAGGTTGTCAGACATAGCAGATGGCAGTTGGTACAAACCGGCGGTAGACTGGGGTGTGGCAAATAAAATCGTATCAGGCTATGCGGACGGCACTTTTGGCCCGAATGATCCCATAACCCGCGAGCAGTTGGCCATCCTGTTATGGCGATATGCAAATTATACCGGCTTGAAGATTGCCGCAGGCGGTTATCCGGGTTTATCCGCGTATAGCGATGGCTTTTCCGTTTACGAAAGCATGCGCGTAGGGTTTGATTGGGTTTGCAGCAACGGTATCATAACCGGAACGTCCAACAATGGAGCCACCTTGTTGATGCCCCAGGCTTCAGCAACACGGGCGGAAGTAGCGGCAGTACTGAAACGTTTTGTTGACATGGGCATATCCCTGCCGGATAATCCATCTCAAAATCAGAACTAAAAACAAAAGACTCACAAAAAGAGCTGAGATGAAAATAAATCGGCATGAGGAGATATTGTATAATACTCGTTGTAGGATTAAACAGGGGGAGGAATTT
>CAZRMB010000214.1:3229-4404 GCA_964600925.1 uncultured Syntrophomonas sp. | reverse complement strand
GGAACCGTTTAAAATAACCGTGATGGATGCAATGGGGTGTCCTTCTCCGGGTAAATTCATAAAAACTTATGGGCAATGGGGTCCTCACCGCCTTTTGGTGTTGAGGCCCCTTTAATTATGTCTAAATGAAAAGCACTAAGGATCAAATATCCCCAACCAAGGATGTCCGGGATAATTTCTATAAATACGACCAATGAGGGTGGTAATATGAAAAATTACGGGTTGCCAGGCAAACAGGGACTGTACGATCCATCTTTCGAGCATGATGCATGTGGGATGGGATTTGTAGCCCATATCAAGGGCGAAAAATCCCATCAGATTATAGAAGACGCTTTGACCGTATTGGAGAATCTCAGTCACCGCGGTGCCAGCGGTGCGGATGAAAATACCGGTGACGGTGCCGGCATTATGCTGCAGATCCCCCATGATTTTTTTAAACGGGAATGCAGCGTGCTGGGCTTTGACTTGCCGGAAACAGGCAGTTACGGGGTGGGCATGATCTTTGCCCATCGTTATGATGACTTCAGAAATACGCAGATGGCAACCTTTGAGCAGATCGTGCAGGAAGAAGGCCAAAAGATTCTGGGCTGGAGGGAAGTCCCCATTGACAAGACCGGCATCGGGACCAGTGCCCAATCCGTTATGCCTCGTTTCATCCAGGTTTTTATTGCCAGGGATGAGGGATTGTCCGATGATATGGATTTTGAAAGAAAGCTCTACATCATTCGCAAAAGAGCGGAAAAAATCATTATTCCCATGTGCGAGGACAAGGGAGGCTCATTTTATATTGCCAGTCTTTCGTCTAAAACCGTTGTCTATAAAGGTATGCTAACGGCTGAGCAACTGCGCAGCTTTTATCTGGATTTGTCCGACCTGGATTTTGAATCAGCTTTGGCCATGGTGCATTCAAGGTTCAGCACCAATACCTTTCCCAGTTGGGAAAGGGCTCATCCCAATCGCTATATCGTTCACAACGGCGAGATCAATACGGTGCGCGGTAATGTCAACTGGATGAAGGCGCGCCAGAAAGTGATCGATTCTCCGCTTTTTGAGGACATCACCAAGGTATATCCAATCATCGATGAGAGCGGGAGCGATTCCGCCATGTTTGACAACTGTCTGGAATTTCTCTATCTTACCGGACGGTCACTGCCTCACGGCGTAATGATGATGAT
>CAZRMB010000214.1:0-3129 GCA_964600925.1 uncultured Syntrophomonas sp. | reverse complement strand
TCGAGCAGCAGAAGGCCTTTGGATATACTTTTGAAGATATTTATCAAACCATACAACCCATGGCATCCGATGGTCACGACCCGGTCGGATCGATGGGGATGGACTCCCCGCTGGCAGTTCTTTCGGAGCAGCCCCAGATGCTTTACCTGTATTTCAAACAGCTTTTTGCCCAGGTCACCAATCCTCCCATCGATGGGATCAGGGAAGAAATCGTGACCTCAAGCAGTCTGCCCCTGGGCAGCACCGGGAACCTGCTGGATCCCAACCGCAGCAAGGCAGCCTGTATTTATCTGGAGCATCCGATCCTTACGAATGAACAGCTTCATAACCTGAAGTATTTGCATAATGACCGCTTCAAGTCGGCTACGATTTCCATCCTGTATAAGGCTGCTGAAGGTGCCCGGGCCATGAACAGAGCATTGGAGCGCATCTTCCGCGAAGCGGATCAGGCGATCGCCGGCGGTGCCAATATCGTGATCCTTTCCGATCGGGGCGTCAATGAAACGCTGGCTCCGATTCCGGCTTTGCTGGCTTCGTCAGGCTTGCATCATCATCTGACCAGAAAAGAGATCCGGACCAAAGTGGGCATCGTGTTGGAATCAGGTGAACCACGCGAGGTGCATCACTTTTGTACGCTGGTTGGTTACGGTGTTACCGCCATCAATCCCTATCTGGCTTTTGATACCATCCGCTATCTTGGCGAACAGGAAGAGCTGGGAGATCTGAGTTTTGCAGAAGCCCAACAGAATTTCATCCAAGCTTCCATTAAAGGCATGATGAAAGTGATAAGCAAAATGGGCATTTCAACCATGCGAGGCTATCATGGCGCGCAAGTATTTGAAGCCGTGGGACTGAAGCGGGAACTGGTGGATAAGTATTTTACCATGACTTCCTCCCGCCTGGAAGGGATCGGACTGGAGGAAATCGCCCAGGAAAGCAGGATGCGCCACGACAGTGCCTTCAATCATAATGATCCCTGCCGGGAAACGCTGGAGACGGGCGGCTATTTTCAATGCAAGGAAAATGGAGAAATCCATCTCTATCATCCAGAAACCATCTATTTGCTGCAGCGTGCCTGCCGGGAGGGCGACTATCAGATTTTCAAGGAGTTTACCCGTAAGATCAATGAAGAAAAAGTATATACGCTGAGAAATTTGCTGGAGTTTAATATAATCGCCGGTGATACCATCCCCATTGAAGAAGTTGAAGCGGTGGAATCGATTGTCAGAAGGTTTAAGACCGGTGCCATGTCCTACGGCTCCATCAGCAAGGAAGCGCATGAATGTCTGGCCGTCGCCATGAACCGCTTGGGCGGTAAAAGCAACAGCGGGGAGGGCGGAGAAGACCCTGACCGCTATAAGAAGGATAAAAAAGGAGATTCCAGGAGCAGTGCCATCAAGCAGGTTGCATCAGGACGTTTCGGGGTAACCAGCAACTATCTGGTGCATGCCTCGGAAATTCAAATAAAAATGGCGCAGGGAGCCAAACCGGGCGAGGGTGGGCAATTGCCCGGCGAAAAAGTGTACCCGGCTATTGCCCGGGTCAGGCATTCAACGCCCGGCGTAGATCTGATTTCTCCGCCGCCTCACCATGATATCTATTCGATTGAAGACCTGGGAGAACTGATCCACGATTTGAAAAATGCCAATCGGGATGCCGGCATTAGTGTAAAACTGGTATCTGAAGTGGGCGTCGGGACAATTGCTGCCGGCGTTGCCAAAGGCAAGGCGGATGTTATCCTGATCAGCGGCTATGACGGTGGGACAGGCGCATCGCCCCGAACCAGCATCAGAAATGCCGGCCTTCCCTGGGAACTTGGTCTGGCGGAAACCCACCAGACCCTGGTTCTTAATCGATTGAGAGACCGGGTTACTCTGGAGACCGACGGCAAGCTGATGTCGGGCCGTGATGTAGTCATTGCCGCCATGCTGGGCGCAGAGGAATTTGGCTTTGCCACCACTCCGCTGATTGCGTTGGGCTGTGTAATGATGCGGGTTTGTAACCTGAATACCTGTCCGGTGGGGATCGCCACCCAGGATGAAAAGCTGCGTAAGAACTTCGTCGGTCAACCCGAACATGTGGAGAACTTTATGCGCTTTGTGGCCCAGGAAATGCGGGAGATTATGGCCCGACTTGGTTTCAGGACCGTAAAAGAGATGGTCGGCCGCACCGACAAGTTGAAAAATAAAGACGTTAAACACTGGAAGGCTTCTCATTTGGATCTTTCGCCGATCCTCTACCAGCCGTATGCCGGTTCGAATGTAGGCCGCAGTAAAATGCTGCCTCAGAACCACATGCTGGAGAAGTCACTGGATGCCCGCAAGCTGCTGCGGATGTGCCAGCCGGCCTTGGAGAACCAGAAGCCGATCCGGGCGAAGTTGAAGATAAACAATGTGGACCGGGTGGTAGGGACCATGACCGGCAGTGAGATAACCAAAAAATACGGGGAAAACGGACTGCCCGATGATACCATCAAGCTTACCTTTGTCGGCTCCGCTGGCCAGAGTTTCGGCGCTTTTACCCCCAGAGGCATGACCTTGGAACTTGAAGGGGATGCCAATGATTATATCGGCAAAGGTTTGTCAGGCAGCAAGATCATCGTTTATCCTCCCCGGGGATCAGGATTGGAACCGGATGAAAATATCCTGGTCGGCAATGTCGCTTTCTATGGCGCTACTTCCGGAGAAGCCTATATCAACGGGATTGCCGGAGAAAGATTCTGTGTGAGGAACAGCGGCATCCAGGCAGTTGTGGAAGGCGTCGGCGACCATGGCTGCGAATACATGACCGGAGGGAAAGTCGTTATTCTTGGGTTTACCGGCCGTAATTTCGCGGCGGGCATGTCAGGCGGTATTGCCTATGTGCTTGACTTTGATGAGGCACGCTGCAACAAATCCATGGTGCTCCTGGAGAAACTTGCATCTCCGGAAGAAATAGACGAAGTTAAAATGATGATCAAAAATCACGTTGATTATACCGCAAGTCCGCTGGGGCAAAAGGTGCTTGAAGATTGGGAGAATTATCTGCCCCGCTTCACCAAAGTAATACCGACCGTGTATAAAAACATTTTGCATGAGATGGCTCAAAATCTTGCCAAGCCAAAGAGAAAAGCGACGGGAAGGTCGGCGG
>CAZRMB010000213.1:0-4410 GCA_964600925.1 uncultured Syntrophomonas sp. | reverse complement strand
GTTGTACCCACAAAGAGCCAAAATAGTCATCCAGGTTCTGGCATGGCCGTACTCATCGCCGGCAATCCCCGCAATCAGAGCTTTCAGGGCAAGACTGTCCACCATATTAGCCATTTGGCTATACATTGAGACTGCACCCAACTCATCCGCAATCGCATCTCTTACCATGGAAATAAACGTTGCATTGTTGCATGGAGCACAACTTGACATATGTTTCACCTCCCTGTTTCAGTTAATTACATGTTATGCTTTGCCAAGCACATTGTGACAGTGGAAGAAATTTATGGTAACTAATTCATGGAGACAAGAATAAAATACTCTATAAAAATAAAACAAGGAGATGAAAGAATGGAATCCGATCAGTTCTTCTCTGCGCTTCAGCAGGCCATGGATCGAACCAATAATTCTTTAGCCAAATATGGCAAGTTGCTGCAATCTGCGAAAGATAAAGACATGCAAACAATAATTAAAAATATGGCTGAGAAAAAACAAGCCCAATTGGAAGCGCTTAAACAAATCAAAGAAACTGCCCAGGGAGGCAAAGATATATCATCTCTGGTTTCCGCAGGTTCATTAGGCAATTTGAGTGGAAGAAGTGAATTCAATAAAAGCTTTAATCAATTAATCCAGTCGGGAATAAATACTCCCCGCACCAATCCAGTAAATAACTCCAGTGATACCGGACATATGAACACAGCTAAAACCAAGAGCTGCAGAAGCTGCAAACATTATAACTACTGTAAAGCAAAGAACAGGTTGATCGATTGAAAGATGCCAGCAGCGTTCACCAGCATTAACTTGCACAGAAAATACGTAAAGCCGGGATGATAGAAATATCCTTCCCGGCTTGTTGTCTATTTGCATTTAACGCTCTTTTTATTTAATATTGGCCCCTAATGATTTGAGTTTATCTTCAATATTCTCATAGCCTCTGAAAATATGGATCGCGTCATCAATGATCGTTGTACCGGAAGCCGCCAAGGCACACAATACCAGAGCTGCTCCAGCTCTTAAATCGGTAGCTTTTACGCGAGCACCATATAGATGAGGAGTTCCTTCAACAATGGCGGAACGCCCTTCCAGCTTGATTTTGGCTCCCATGCGAATGAATTCATCTATGATCTGAAAACGGTTTTCAAATACATTTTCAACCACCACACTGGTCCCTTCCGCCAATGACAACAGCGCTATCATCTGCGACTGCATGTCAGTCGGAAATCCCGGATAAGGCATGGTCTTTACATCAGCCGGCAGGATGCGTTTTCCGGCAGTAACCAGCAAACCTTGCTCGGTTTCCCTTATCGTTGCTCCGGTTTCCTGGAGCTTGGCAATGATTGGATGAAGATGGGTGGGGATAATATTTTCCACATGTATCTCCCCGCCGGTGATGGCAGCAGCGATCATATAAGTACCGGCTTCGATGCGGTCAGGGATGATTCCGTAATGAACTGCCTTGAGTACCGGCACCCCTTCAATTTTGATTATATCTGTACCGGCACCTCTTATCTTGGCGCCCATGGAATTCAAAAAATTAGCCAAGTCTACGATTTCCGGCTCTTTGGCCGCATTTTCGATGATGCTCTGTCCCGGTGTTTTACTGGCCATCATCATGATATTTTCCGTCGCTCCTACGCTGGGAAAATCCAAATATACTCTCGAACCGGCGGCTGTTTTGGTACGGGCATAAATGTAGCCGTGCTCGATTTCAAGCTCAGCCCCCAGAGCCTGTGCTCCTTTGAGATGCAGATCCATAGGCCGGGACCCGATGTCACAACCGCCGGGCATCGATACGGCAGCTTCTCCCTGTCTACCAAGCAGAGCGCCCAGAAACAGATTGGAGGCACGCAGTTTTTTAGCCAGCTCATCGGGGGTTTTTATCCCCATATCGCCGGCTGGGGGGCGGATCGACAGGCTGCCGTCTTCATTCCAGCCGCTCTCAACCCCCATGGAATTCAAAATCTCTATCATAACCTCGACATCGCAAATTCTGGGTACGTTGTCAAGTACAGTTTCACCTTCAGCCATAATACTGGCCGCAATCACAACGAGTCCGGCATTTTTGGCTCCGCTGATGCGAACACTGCCGTTTAATGGTTGTCCTCCCGCAATAACCATTTTATCCTTCAAGAAGTACACCTCACTATTGCATTTCCATATACTGATAACATTGAGATGCAAAATCATCAAAATCAGTACCGGTTACCTTTTCAATCGCCTGGTATAGCGTATCACCCTGCGCCAGATAATCCATTACCTCGTATATTTTCTCATCCCCATATTGACTGGCAATGAATTCTACAGCTTTCCTGGACTCCCAATAGGAAATCTGCTGGTCAAGTTCATCAAAATTTTTATTCAATTCCTGGAAAGTATACAGTTGCCCGGCAGTAATTTCCTGAGGATCTTCAAATTGAAAGCCGGTAATTTGCTTTTCTATATACTGGGCAACTCCTTCCGTCCACCAGCGATTATAATTCCCTCTGGTCATATCGTCAACTATTAAATGAACATATTCATGCACCAGCGGACCATCGGTTTGAAATTCTTCTTCATTATACGCCTGATTCAGCCATTCGTGCGGTGACAGGATGCGAATCGTACCTGCCCAGTAAACACCCAGCGCTTTCTCGTTTTTGTCCCAGCCAAAACTTTTAGCCAGACTCCGGCTGTCCGGATAGACAACAATGGTCGTTTTTTTCTGCTCGTCCGTATTCATTTTGCTGTTTACCAAACTGTAAGCCTGTTCTGCACTATCAGCTATAATGTTAGCATAATCGTCATCAGACTGCGTGTATTTAATTTTAAAGTGTTCGGTCTGTATCTCCTGGAACTGGGCCGTATTGAATCTGATCTCCTGCCCCGCAACAATGCGGGTCATTTTTTGCCAGATCTGTCCGAGCTGAATATCGCTTCTGAACAGATAGCAGCCCAGCATTACCATTAGAATAATCAGCAACACGATCAATATGCTGCTGTGAGATCTGCTCTCCAACATAGATGCCCCTCCCCTCTACCCATTGATTATACTATGGGCAGAGACTATGAGGGGCAAGCAAATACTGGTATATCAGCTATTCCTTGAGATAAGAACTAACGATCATCCCTACCTGGGAACCATCGCCAACTGCGGTGGCAACCTGACGCGTATTCTTGACACGGATATCCCCCGCGGCAAAGATTCCTTCCACTGAAGTTCGTCCTTCTCCATCTGTAATAACGTAGCCTTCCTTGGTATCAACGACTCCTTCCAGAAATTCAGCGGCTGCCACCAGACCGATGCTGACAAACAGACCCTCAACCTGCAGGACCTCTTCTTCCTGGGTGTTGACATCCTGCAGGATCACTCTTTGCATCAGGCCTTCTCCTTCAATGCGGGTCACTATTTTATTGGTTTTCAGTTCAATCTTGTCATTGGCCAGCATCTTGTCGATCGAGGTTTGATTGGCCCGGAATCCTTCCCGGCGGTGAATCAGATATACCTTGGATGCGATGCCGGAAAGAAACAGTGCTTCATTGACGGCTGAATCTCCGCCTCCCACAACTGCAACTGGATAATTTTCAAAAAAAGCGGCATCACAGGTAGCGCAGTAGGAAACACCACTGCCCTTGAATTCCTGTTCACCGGGCACTTCAAGTTCTCTGCGTTTGGCCCCCAGCGCGATTACGACCGCCCGGGCCCAGTACTCTCCTTCATAAGTGGTGACCTTTATTCCCTCCGGCAGGGATTCCAACTTTATTACTTCTTCCATACGGGTTTCTACCCCGAAGCGTTCCGCCTGTTTGTGAAAATTGTCCATCAGCTCTGTTCCGGAAATACCGAAAGGAAATCCCGGATAGTTTTCCAACTGATCGATCCAGGCAGCATTGCCTCCTATGTGGCTGGCCTCCAGCAGCAGTGTTTTCAGTTTCGCCCGGCCGGTATAAAGACCCACCGTCAATCCAGCCGGTCCGCCTCCCAGAATAATTACATCGTACATAAGAGATGCTCCTTTCAAAATTTTATTAAAAAAATAACCCTGACCCCAAGGCCAGGGTTACGGAACGAATCTAACGCAAATAGTTCAGAGGATTTGCAAAACTGCCGCCGGATAAAACCTCAAAATGCAGATGCGGTCCGGTGCTGTTGCCGGTCGAACCACGAGTACCAATCGCCTGTCCGCGTGATACCGAATCCCCCACTGAAACCGACATGCTTGATAAGTGTGCATAGCGGGTGGAAAGACCGTTGCCATGATTGATGACTACACATCTGCCATAGCCACCATCCCATCCGGCAGAGGTTACCGTGCCACTATCGGCTGCCATAACTGTTGATCCTGACCCGCCGGCAATATCAATCCCGGTATGTCTGCCATAATACTGGGATATATATCCTGCTACCGGCCAGGCCATTGTGCCTGAACCGCTGCC
>CAZRMB010000212.1:0-4416 GCA_964600925.1 uncultured Syntrophomonas sp. | reverse complement strand
ACGACCGCGACCGGATCATCAGGACGGAACAGAAAGTAGAGTCATTACAAACAGAGATGAATGCCCGCTTCAAAGCCATCGACGAACGATTCAGCCAACTCTTTGGCTTCCTGTGGGCCATAATCGGTATTTTCACGACGATGTTGGCCACCGTGTTCGGCTTTGCATTCTGGGACCGGAAACTGTCGCTGGCGCCGATGAAAGCAGAAAATTTAAAAACCCTGAATGCCCTGCGCGAATTCGCCGAACACCAGCCAAAACTCCGCGAAATTTTGAAAAACGCGGGATTGATGTAATTCAACCGGATTAACCGGATCACCTTCTCTGGATTCTCCCTTATGACAACCGGATAGGGAATGCCCGATTTCGGATGAAAAACAAATAGTGATATCGCTGCCATGGCTGCGGCCCGTGCTGTATGTGCTGGTGGTCAGGACCGGGGAGGCCGTGCAATCGTTGAAGTTGGTGGTGGAGGAAGGACAGAAGAAAAAATGCAAAGTGCAAAATTTTTTTTTCTGACCATCGAAGTTGTCGTTTTATTATATATATTTGATTAATCAATTGTCAGTCAGTTGATTGTGTTATGCAATAAACATAACAAAATCATTGGCAACCGATTCATTAACAATATTTACTGAGTTTCTGAACCACAAAAACCATTGGAACCATGAAAGACGTTGTTCTTTTTCTGATCGCCATCATTTGCCTTGCATCGGCATCTCTGGCCCAAGTTGGCATCAATGCCGACCAGAGCGAACCCGATCCATCGGCGGGGCTTGATGTGAAATTCAACGACAAGGGTGTGCTTTTGCCCCGAATGACCCTTCAACAACGAAACAGTATCCTGAATCCCGTGGAGGGATTGATGGTGTACTGCACCAACTGTGGCCGCCTGGGCGCCGGCGGAGCGCTGTCGATCTTTACCAACGGAGCATGGACGGTGATCGGGCCCTGTACGGTGAACCCGGTTACCGGCGCTACGCATACTGCCTCACCCGGTAAGATTATATGGCAATGGACAGGCACAGCAAGCGGCGTGAAATGGAACACCACCAACGACTTCGACAACGCCACCGACCTGGGATATGCGACCTCGAAAACCGAAACCAACATACTTTGTGGGCAAACCTACACCCGCTATGTTTGGAACTATTCCGAATGTGGGGTGGCGGGGGTTACCTCGCTCACGGTTACAACCGATCCGGCTGTACCCGATGCGCCGGTTGCCGGAAGCCATGTTCCATCGTTGTTCCAGATCGTTTGGAACTGGAATGCCGTTCCCACTGCCACGGGTTACAAGTGGAGCGCCACCGACGACTTTGCTTCTGCGACCGAAATGGGAACCAGCCTCAGCAAAACAGAAACCGGGTTGATCTGTAATACGGCATACACCCGATATATCTGGGGGTACAATGCCTGCGGGGTATCAACGGTAACTATGATAACAGCCTCCACCAACCCGCCACCCAACCCGCCATTGGCTGGAACTCATGTGCCATCCTCTTCCCAGATCGTGTGGAACTGGAATCAATCTTCGGGTGCCAGTGGCTACAAATGGAACACGATAAACGATTACAGCACGGCAACAGACATGGGGACGGCTACCTCTAAAACAGAAACCGGGTTGAATTGTGGTACACTTTACACACGGTATGTATGGGCGTATAATTCTTGTGGAACCTCCACCCCGACAACCATCACCCAAACCACAGCTAATTGTCTCTGCGGACAACCGATCACCGATGCCCGCGACGGGAAGTCTTATAACACGGTGTTGATCGGCGCACAATGCTGGATGGCACAAAATTTAAACATCGGCACCCGGATTAACGGATCTCAGGTTCAAACCAATAACCAGGTTATTGAAAAGTATTGCTTCGGTGATCTTGAATCCAACTGCGACATTTATGGCGGTCTTTATCAGTGGGACGAGGCGATGCAATACGTGACTACAGCCGGAGTGCAGGGGATCTGCCCGGCAGGATGGCATTTGCCCACCGATGCGGAGTGGACCACATTAACAACCTTCCTGGGTGGCGAAAGCGTGGCAGGAGGGAAGATGAAGGAGACCGGAACAACCCACTGGTCATCGCCCAATACCGGGGCCACCAACACCAGCGGGTTCACTGCGCTTCCTGGCGGCTACCGGTACTACAATGGCAGCTTCAGCTATCTCACGAGCAGCGCTTACTTCTGGTCGTCGTCGGAGTCCTCGTCGTCTGGCGCGTGGGGCCGGGTACTAGTCTACGATAGCGAGAGCGTGTACCGGGGCAACACCAAGACGTACGGATTCTCAGGGCGCTGCCTCAAGGATTGATTTATTTGATTATTTAATAAGGGGGCCTTGCAGGGAGGGGAAAAATTCAAAGGAAAATTGAAAACGGAAAATTGAAAACGAGTTTTGGCGCAGTATGATCAGTTGCCGGTGTTTAAAAAGGGTTACGACTTGCTCCTTGCGGTGTATGAAAGCACAGGCAGATTTGGCCGGGAGTTTAAGTACACGCTGGGTGAAAGTCTGAAAAAAGAATCTCTTGCCCTTATTGTTTGTATTTACAAGGCAAATAGCGTTTTCAACAAGGCCCCCGAGATCGGCGAAGCAAGGGAGCATCTGGAGATCATCAGATTGTACATACGGATTTCAAAAGATCTGAAACAAATTAGCCTGAAACGTATGATATTTTTGAATGAATTTATCGAATCCATCTCAAAACAGCTTACGGGATGGGAAAAAGCGGTTAATCAACACAATGCCGGAGTCGCTCCGGTTAAGGCCGGGGCGAGTGTGTACCATCAATCCAATAGTCCTCCCCGCCAATAAACCGGCGGGGGTAAGAAATTCATTGATCTGAAACATGAAAAGATGAAGTGTAAAGCGGCTATTTTAACGACTGCGCTTCCTGGCGGCAACCGGAACAACAATGGCAACTTCAACAATCTCACGAACAACGCTAACTTCTGGTCGTCGTCGGAGTCCTCGTCGTCTAACGCGTGGAACCGGAAACTAAACTACAATAACGAGAACGTGAACCGGAACAACAACAAGACGAACGGATTCTCAGGGCGCTGCCTCAAAGACTGAAAGGTTATTAATCGCAAACCGGCCTGCCGGATTCGTTCCGGCAGGTTTTTTTGTATGCAACAGCCAACTCTATTTGAGCGGCAGGACCGTGAAAAATTGCTGCTACATCTTTTCCGGGCCTATTATGATGCCCGGAAAAACAAGCGCAACAAACACAGCGCGCTGTTATTCGAACTACACCATGAACGGGAGTTGTTCAGGTTGGCCGGCGATATTTTAGCGCAGCGCTACCAGCCCAAACCAAGTATCTGTTTTATCATCAAAAAGCCAGTAAAACGCGAAGTGTTTGCAGCCGATTTTCGCGACCGCATCGTACACCATCTTATTTTCAACTACATTTCGCCTGTTTTCGAAAACTTTTTCATTCACGACAGCTACAGTTGTCGTAAAGGTAAGGGTACCCATTATGGGATAAAACGAGTGGATCATTTTATCCGTTCCTGTTCAGAGAACTATCATCGCGACTGTTATATCCTCAAGATCGACATTCAGCGCTATTTTATGTCAATCGACCGGTCGCTGTTGTATGAAAAGATCAAAAGCCGGCTGATCAAATATGCTTCAAAGATAGACGGCGATCTGCACACCATCCTTTATCTGATCAGGATGACGATATTCAACGACCCGGTGAATGGCTGTATCATGAAATCACGGAGGGCGGAATGGAATGATCTTCCTGCCTCAAAGAGCCTGTTCCATGCCGGGCAAAACAAGGGGTGACCTATCGGAAATCTTACTTCGCAGTTGTTTGCAAACATATATCTCAATGAATTAGACCACTTCATAAAAGGCAACCTGCAACTCAAATACTACGGCCGTTATGTCGACGATATGATGGTTGTGCATCGTGACCTGAAAAACCTGAAATCAGTCGTACCGGTGATCGGCGATTATCTGCTTTCAAACCTTGAGCTCCGCCTTCACCCCCGAAAGATATATCTGCAGCATTATTCAAAAGGAGTCGCTTTTCTGGGAACGGTGATAAAGCCTTACCGAACCTACATCTCGGCCAGAACTAAGACCAACTTTATCTGTTCCGTAACGGCCTGCAACAAGCAGGCAGTAAGTCAACCGCCCACCATGGAGCTTATGAATAAGTTTATCAGCAGTATGAATTCGTACCTCGGAATTATGGTTCATTACAAAACCGCGAAACTCAGGGAGAAGGTTGTGAAAACCAGGATCTCGGATGTATGGTGGAGGTTTTTCTTCGCCATGGGCCGGTATCGTAAACTGGTGAAAAGAAACCGGAATCTTCAATCATGTTGATAATTTTCGTTGTTTTCTGTATTACCTTTGCATTCTCAACCGGATTAACCAGTGAAAATTAATCCGAA
>CAZRMB010000211.1:0-4473 GCA_964600925.1 uncultured Syntrophomonas sp. | reverse complement strand
CCGCCTTTTAACTCTACGATATTCTGCGTTTCCATCGTTTGACTTTCACCGGCGGAGACCTGCAACAGTTCGACTTCAAGATTGTTCAAGGGAACAAGACCCAGATTTTTCAGGTTTATGATAACCGGTATGACTTCTTTCGGTTGGGGTCTGTCTACCGGTTCTATGGATACTTCTGCTTTTTCTTTATTTATATCAAAATCAGCCGTCATAAGGGTTCGATTGTTTACATTTTCGACCGCCATAGGCATACCGGCCACATTCATTACCTCGGACATTCCTTTAACAAAGACCACTCTGAGATTACCGTCCGGCAGAATTACGAAATCCAAATCGTTGAAGTTCGCCCCTTTTTCATCGGTAAGCTTGACCTGCTCGGACCATTGTGTGGGTCTGTATCTTCCGACAATTGGATCACCGGCCTGAACTTTGCCTACCTCATTGTTGATATCTACAAACTCGCTGTAATCAATCGCTTCTCCCTGTTCATCAACCGCCGGATAGGTGGCAGGCGTAACTCCGTCCTCTTGATAAAACGGTGTTTCGGTTATTTCCCCGATCGTTTGCCGCGCAATATAAATCTGGTGTTCGCGGAAATTATTTTCGGGCAGGGCAGCTTCTGCTGAATTAGGATCAATACCGTCCCGGTAAGTCAGATCATTTTCACCCCATACAATATAGACATTGTTGTCATCCGACTCCACCATGAACTCATCGATAGGCTGCTCGTTTTCTTTTACCTGGTTACCATTGGCATCGGTGCGCAGTTCATATTTATGTTTGACCACAACTTCAGGTTTTCTGTATAAATTTTTTATTTTATTAACCACAAAGACGCCCTGATCTTCATTGCCGGGTCCTTCCACCACATAATACAGCAGATTCTGGCTGATAAGATAGCCTACGTCGATACAATGGATATCTCCATCAGTCAGGTAATATAAATAAACATTGTCGTTGGACTGGTCAAAAACCAGATTGGACAGTCCCTCGTCATCATCGGTACAACGAATAGGCGGGAAGAATACTTTTTTTTCAAAGTCGTATAGCTGAATATATAGCTCCCGGTCCGAGGTTGAACTGGTATCACTGTCCAAATCAATCGAATAGGCCAACACGGCATAACCCTCACAACCGATAGCATCACTATCTAAAATAAGCGGATCGTTATTGGCAAATGATTTTATAGATACTTCATCCTTGTTCGGCACTCTTGACCAGTATCCTGCCCAGGCGGGATCTTCACTTTCGTCAATGAGCAGATAGCTTTCATCCACCTCCACATATTCGGAGGCGTCAATAAAGTTCTGTCCATAGTAACCGTCCATATTGGTGCCGCTGTCTTCCCATTGGCCGTTGTCAAAATCATAGAAGCGGTAAGCCAGGGTTGTATAATACGGATTAATAATATCGCCGACCACCGCATCCTGATCATTCTCATTCACCGATGCCCTGTATTCCGACTTGGTATAAACGATCATTAAATTCTCCTGACCCGCACCATCTTTCCAATAAGCAATATATGGGTTTGAGTCGGAATAGGTATCCTCCTGCGTCTGCCGGGTTACTTCCTGCACTTGCCCAAATGTTTGACTGTTT
The DNA here is from genome assembly GCA_964600925.1 of uncultured Syntrophomonas sp. GTDB lineage: Bacteria > Bacillota > Syntrophomonadia > Syntrophomonadales > Syntrophomonadaceae > Syntrophomonas_B. The sequence continues at coordinate 2,874 of CAZRMB010000211.1, read as the reverse complement.
TTATCAAAAAAGCTGGCTTTTATATTGTTATTGTTTAGAACCTGCATGGTAGTATCATCATCATCTATCATGGTATAAGCGCTGGACCAAGCCACCAGTACTCTATCTCCCAGGTCATATATACAAGGCATAAGATCCGGTGTATCGTCGTCATCCAGTTTCTGCGGAACGCCCCAGGTACCGCCGGTATGAATGGAATAATACAATTGGGTTCTGTTCTTGTCATCGTGGGTTACATCATCATCCAAAAACACCAACAGTTGTTGATTTGCGCCGATATCGGCCAGTAGTGTATACGGATACGGATAAACACCTGTCTGCAGGATTTGCTCATTCCCGGCGCTGCTATCCAAGGCAAGTGCCTTCATTTGTCCGCTCCCCGAATTACCCAGCCAGGCCCCGCGATTATCCAAGTAATCCCTTGATGCAATATCACGATTTTCGGCACTGTCATAGAGATAACTGGCGTCACCGAAAAGCTGGTTGGCATTAAGACTCCTTAGTTGGCCGTAATTAAACAAATCCCATGTTTTGTTGGCGATTTGCCAGCCGAACTCAAAGCAAGCTACTTTCAGTGTCATACTGGAAGACAATGTTACCGAACCTCTTCCCGAACCGGTTGTGGTAAAGTTCATATCAAAAGCGGCTCTGCCGTCGATGGTCAAAGTTACCAGCGGTATTTCCGCCCCCACCATGATTTTTATATACGGACTTACCATAAATTTACCGTAAATGGTGAAATCCCGGTCGGGATCGCTGTCCCCCGCCCTGGAGAAGTCAATTTCTCCGTTATCATTGAAATAAAATTTCTTGTAATCATACTGTTCCACCACCATCATTGCGGTTACGTCGCCGCCCATTTCCAGCCCGACGAAAACGGTAACTCCCACTGGTGTTTGGATCTCCACCTTGGTGCTGAAACTTCCGGATAGCTTGGCGGACAAAATCATTTCATTGAAATAGGCATCTCCATAATGCTCGGAATTGGGATCATCATCCACAATCATTCGCAAATAAAGCGAGGTGGAAAGCCCGAAATTCATACCCGCCGTCAGGTTTGCGCTCTTTTTTTCCTTGTTGTTTTCGTCAACTGCGTTTGCCGCGACATCTTTTACTTTTTGCGTGTCGGTGCTCTTGGCGGCGTTTTTCAATTTGGACTCTGCGGATTCTTGGCCCGAATCCCCCGCCTCTTCATTTTCACTGCTGTCGTAGAGGCTTTTCTCCCAATCCTTGTTAAATCCGAATGCAATGATCCATTCTTGATTATTCTTTTTCATATATGTATCCGCCTGACCGGCAAGCCCCAGATCAAAGGCAGCATCGATACTTCCCACCATGTCTATGACCCCGGAGGCAGGTGATTTAAAGGAAGTTAGCAATGAAAAAGTGCTTAAATATTTTATAAAGGCAAAACCTACATTATGCTCAAGATAGGCTATGCCGTTCTGATCAACAATCTGCAAGGTCATCGTGTCGCCTGGCACTACTCCTGTGGCGGCGGGATTAAGCGTAAAAACATATGCCCCGGCTTCCGGTACAACTTCGATCGGCGTACCGCGCTGCACTCCCTCCTTGGAATATATACGGACCAATGCCTTGGCGGCAGACAACCCTGCTTTGCGCGACGTGACGTCAAAGCGGAAGGTGAATTCCGCATCTTTATTGCCGATAGCTCTTAGGTCAAGTTTGTTTTCCCCTTCAAAGGCGTCAAAATTGTAAGGAATAAAACTGTCATATTCCTGAATTTTTATCGCGGTAAAGAAGTTTACATTAATATAGCCGGTATAATTAATGCCCCGGTAGTTTACGACCAGTGAGTGATACTCATTGGTGGTAAAGTCCTGGTGCTCCAGACTAAACCTCCCATTATCGTCAGTTTCCAAACTATGCCCGTTAATGATTACCGATACGCCGGCTAATGGTTTGGATACGGTTCCCGCGCCCGCCGTGCCGGTATTACTAAGCACATTCCCGCCAACAAGTACTACTTTCCCGGTTACCAAACCCGGATCACCACCGGTCGGCTTGGGCTCAAAACTGTAATAGATCAAGGGCTTGTCGTAATTAACCACATAGTTGTAAAAATTACCTGCTACTGCTTTTCGTTCAAACAGGCCTTCGTAGTCTTTAATATCATCGGCTTCTTCTTGACTGATGACCCCGTCTTCATTGATATCACCGGTCCAATCCTTCCACAGCATTCTGTACCCTTCATCAGGATCGCCACTCAAAATATACGCCTGGTTTCTCTTAATCGGAGAAATTACCAGCGGCGTTGTACTGTTGCCAACCTGTGGTTCTCCGTTTTCGGGGAAGTAAGCCACCGCTCCTTTGGTTTTACTGCCGCTTTTAGGATCAACTTTTGCCGTAAGGAAAGGCACGGAATACTGAACAGTCAGATTGGTAAAATTCTTCTGCGGTTTAAAATCAAGCTCATTGGGAACAGCCGGATTGATGGCGATATCTGCCACCGGCTCGGCCATTGTTAAATACTCGCCGCTGAAATATGTTTGCATAGCATTCTCAGCAGATTGAGGGGACCATGATTCCATGCTGCGTTCCATGGCATTGCTGGTGATTGCATCGCCTTCATAATTTATATTGAGGTGATCATAGCCGGAAACATAATAGCCATCGTTGGCAAAGGCGTTAAATTTAACCGTATCCAGCATACCGATTTTCATGGTCTCCCCGCTGGTAAAGCCGTTGTTGATCATACCACCCTTTTCGCGGTCAAAATTAATCTTGATGAAGGCATTCCTGGCTTTATAAACCGGCAAAAGTACGATTTGATTGTTATTCATGAGGATCTAACAGCGCGGGATATAGCTGCCGTTTATATCCCTCAACTTGCCGGCATATGCGTCGCGAATA
>CAZRMB010000210.1:0-4479 GCA_964600925.1 uncultured Syntrophomonas sp. | reverse complement strand
ATCGCCAATCTGCTTTATTATCTGGCCATATTTGCCGGCACATCGGATGATTAAAGCAGGGGAGGTTTAAATGCGAAACCAAAACATACCAACTACTTCTGATGCCAGGGAAACAGCTGTCAATCTTGTTTATAACATTATGGAAAACGGAGCTTACGCAAACCTGAGTCTGGAAAATGCATTGCGCGGTTCAATCTTGTCGCAAAATGATAAAAACCTGGTTACCGAACTGGTCAATGGCAGCATAAGAATGATTAAGCACCTCGATTGGGTGCTTAATCTGTTTCTGCGCAAAAGCATTGCTGAACAGAACCCCTTGATGCGCAGTATTCTGCGCATCGCTGCTTACCAGATCATGTTTATGGAACGTATTCCCGATTATGCGGCGGTTAACAGTGCGGTTGATATTACCCGCAAAAAAGTCAATAAAACGTTGGCGGGCGTCTGCAATGGAGTATTGCGCAATCTGATCAGGAGCAAAGAGGTGCTTTCCTACCCGCCGATTAATTCTCTGGCCTATCTGTCCGTTTATTATTCCCAGCCGGAATGGCTGGTGCAATTGTGGCTTGAATGTTATGGCGCTGAAGTGACAGAGAAGTTGCTGGCTTATATGAATCGCAAACCACTCCTGACTTTGCGGGTAAATACGCTGCGTACCGATGCTGAAACCCTTGCCCGGAAGTTTACCGGGGAAGGAGTGAGGTCACGGCCAAGTGAACTGATACATGATTCATTGGTCATTGAAGCAATGGAAACAAGTATCGACCAATTAGATTCCTACCAGTCAGGACTGTTTTATATCCAAAATGAAGCTTCCATGCTGGCGGCAGACATATTGGATCCGCAAGAAGGGGAACATATCCTGGATTTATGCAGTGGTGTTGGAGGGAAAGCAACCCACTTTGCCGAAAAAATAAAAAACAAAGGCATGATCAATGCGGTTGAACTTTATCAGCATAAATTATCAATTCTGAAAAATAATTGCCAGCGTCTGGGCATCAATATTATTGATCCTGAACAAAATGATATACTGACTATGCAAGCAAAACCAGAATGGCAGAGGGTTTTCCTGGATGCGCCGTGTTCCGGACTGGGGGTCTTAAATCGGCGCGCAGATGCACGCTGGCACAGGACTCCCCAGGAAATAAACGAATTAATCAAATTACAGGCAGCTTTACTGGAAAAAGCCGGTGAAATGACGGCTCCGGGCGGCATATTGGTTTACTCGACCTGTACCATAAATCCGGTTGAAAACGAAAATATAATCTTGTCTTTTTTGGATAATAATCAGGCATTCAGTCTTGACCCATTTGCAGGTCTGATCAGTTACTTCCCGCTGGATCAAAAAGACCGGGAAATGACGGAGAAAGGTTGGCTTACGATAATGCCAGGCAAATATGGCTGCGATGGGATGTTTTATGCACGTTTGCGAAGGAGTATTTAAGATTAATGAATGATCAGAAGAAAATTGAGCTGCTGGGGATGGGCCAGACAGAGTTGGAGGACTTTGTCGTCAGTATTTCTGAGCCTAAATTCCGCGCCCGGCAATTATATAAATGGATCTATCAAAAACAAACCGCTTCCTTTTATGACATGAGTGATATCCCTCGTGACTTGCGCTTTAGATTGGATGAGATTGCCCAAATATCTATTCCCAGGTTTCTAAAGCAACGTGTTTCTCGCGATGGGACTCGCAAGTTTCTCCTGGAGATGAACGATAAAAAGAGAATTGAGGCAGTAATCATCCCGCAGAGCCATGAAAAAAACACGCAATATACCGTTTGTATTTCCAGCCAGGTGGGATGTCCCGTCGGATGTGCTTTTTGTGCAACCGGAGCGGGGGGATTTCAGCGTAATCTGCTGGCTTATGAAATTGCCGGTCAGGTATTAAGTTCGCGACGGGAATTGGCCAAACGATTGAAAAGAAATGAAACAGATCTGATAACCAATGTTGTCTATATGGGTATGGGGGAACCTTTGCTTAATTATGACGAAATGATTAAATCAGTTTATATGATCAATGAACATAAAGGTATCAATATTGGTCAAAGACATATTACCATTTCAACTGCAGGAGAAGTGACAGGAATTAAAAAGCTATTGCAGGAAGATTTGCAGGTGACGCTGGCAATTTCTTTACATGCTTGTGATAATGAGCTGAGAAACGAACTGGTGCCAATAAATAAAAAATACCCGCTGGAAATATTACTGGATGCAGCCCGGGAATATTCACAAAAAAGCAATCGCCGGGTAACCTTCGAATATGTTTTGCTGGATGAGGTCAATACCCGTAAAACAGATGCTGATGCTATGATAAAGCTATTAAAACCGATATTGGCTAATGTTAATCTAATACCGTATAATGAAGTCAGTGAATTGAATTTCAAAAGGCCGTCCAATCATCGTATAAATCAGTTTTATCAATGGTTGACTGCGGGAGGCCTGAATGTTACTTTACGTGAAGAGCGCGGAACGGATATTGAAGCAGCCTGCGGACAATTGGCTGCCAAAAAGGACCGTCAAACATAGTTGTTTTGAGGTGAAATATGAAAGTAGTTGGGATAACTGACATAGGGTTGGTCCGCAAAAGGAACGAAGACAATTACCTGATTGATACCGAGCGCAATTTGTTTTTGGTTTGTGACGGTATGGGAGGCCATTTCGGCGGAGATATCGCTTCACGTCTGGCAACTGAAACAATCAATAAGGAACTTGTCTTCAACGGTATTTCAGATTTGCCTGAAGCATTGGAAAAAGCAGTTCAAACAGCCAACCGTGTCATCTGGGAAACCGGCCAAAGCGATGCCGAATTAAATGAAATGGGTACTACCGTAACTGCGGCTGTAATGTGCGATGATCAACTTCTGATTGCTCACGTCGGTGACAGTAGTTTGTTCATCATTCATGACAATGAAATCACAAAACCAACCTGTGATCACACCTTGGCTGAACATATGCGCAAAGATGGGATCATAGGAAAGGATGATGAAAGATATAAATCTTTTCATCACGTTTTAACACGGGCTTTGGGAGTTGACAACGAGGTCGAAATTGATATCTATCAGCTCAAAGTAATGAAAGATGACTGGATTTTGCTGTGTACTGATGGGTTGAGCAATTTGGTTGAACAATATGAAATCAAAGATTTGCTTAAAGATAAAAATGAACCGCAGGAGGCCTGCCAGCAACTGCTGGATTTAGCGTTGGCCCGGGGCGGATATGATAATATAACCATGATTCTCATACATTTGTAGATTTGGGGGTTTATGTTTTGGAAAACATTATTCTCGGAGGCCGTTATGAACTGCTGGAAATTATCGGCGAAGGCGGAATGGCCAGGGTATACAAAGCCCATTGCAGAATTCTGGACAGAATTGTAGCTGTAAAAATATTAAAAGAAGAATACTCCAGAGATAAGAGCTTTGTTGAAAAATTCAAAACAGAAGCTCTATCTGCTGCCCGGATCAATCATCCCAATATAGTAAATATCTACGATGTTGGACAAGAAGGAGACATTTATTATATTGTAATGGAACTGGTTGAAGGCAGGACGCTGAAGGAAATTATCAGCGATGAAGCGCCGCTGGCAGTGGAACGCGCAGTTGATATTGCCATTATGATCTGTGATGGAGTACATCATGCCCATGAAAAAGGGATTATTCATCGGGACATAAAACCGCATAATATCCTGATCACCGATCATGGTATGGTAAAAGTAGCTGATTTCGGCATCGCTCGTGCTATCTCCAACGCGACCATAACTTATGGTAACAATAACATTGTCGGTTCAGTTCATTATATTTCACCTGAGCAGGCCAAAGGGGAAGCAGTTAACCGAACTACTGATATATATTCGATCGGTTGCGTACTGTATGAAATGCTGACCGGCAGAGCTCCCTTTACTGCGGATAGTGCGATAACAGTTGCGATGAAGCATATTCACGATGAGGTTCCTCCTCCGCGAAAAATAAATCCCGATATTCCTGTTGCCTTGGGAAACATTATAATGCAGGCGATGCAAAAGAATCCCAAACAACGTTTTGCCAGTGCGCAGGAAATGCGAAATGTGTTGCTGGGTATTAATATGCAAAACTCAGAAGATTATAAGCTGAAGCGCAGAATTGATACCAGGATGGCAGGAGCGCCAATCATGTATGAGGGAGATGATGCCATGAAAAAGAAGAAAAAATTAAGCCCAGTTGGGATTGCTATCATAATAATCGCAGTTATCGGTTTGCTGTCAGGGGTGCTTCTATCCGGCGGAGGTTTGTTCGGCAAGGAAGTGGTAGTGCCGAATGTAGAGGGCATGGATTTCAAACAGGCTGATGAAGAACTCTCCAAAGTTGGCTTGGTAATGAGTGTTGTCGGCAAAGAATTCAGCAGCGAATTTGAAAAAGATGTTGTTATATCGCAGGACCCGGGCAAAGATAGAAAAGTTAAGGAAGGCCGCAAGATTGAAGTTGTTATCAGCAAGGGTTC
>CAZRMB010000209.1:2073-4542 GCA_964600925.1 uncultured Syntrophomonas sp. | reverse complement strand
AGAGATTTTGCAGATAACGAAATTGCGCCCTATGCCTGTGAGTGGGATAAGAAGCACATCTACCCGGCAGAATGTATCAAAAAAATGCATGATGTAGGCCTGATGACCATTGGTGTTCCGGAAGAATACGGCGGACCCGGACTTAACCATGTGGCCCAAAACGTCGTTATTGAAGAAATATGCCGCGGCGATGCCGGCATAGGCGTGATCATGGCCGCCAGTACGTTGCTCGCTGCTGATCCGGTACTGATCGCTGCCAATCATGAACAGAAGAAATGGTTTTATGGCCTGCTCAACGAAGGCGTCCTGGCTGCCTTCTGTCTCACTGAACCTGGAGCGGGCTCCGATGCCGGCGGCATAGCCACTAAATGTGTAAAAGACGGCGATGACTATATCATCAACGGCACCAAACAATTTATCAGCAACGGCGGTACGGCAGGCGTCTATACGCTGATGGCGACGCTTGATAAAAAAATGGGCCACAAAGGCATGTGTGCCTTTATGATTGATCGCAACACCCCTGGAATCTCCGTCGGTCCGGAGGAAGATAAACTGGGGATCAGAAACTCCAATACCACCTCCGTTATCTTTGAAGACGTGCGGGTGCCTGCCAGTAATATGCTGGGCACGGAAGGGCAGGGCTTCTACATCATTATGAAAACGCTGGATCTGTCCCGTGCCAGTATCGGGGCCATGGCCACCGGCGTAGCCCAGGCCTGCCTGGATGCTTCACTGGCTTATTGCCAGGAGCGGACGCAATTTGGCAAACCGATTTCATCCTTCCAAGCCATTCAATTCAAACTAGCTGATATGGCCATGCAGATCGAGGCCTCCCGCCTGCTTTATCTGGAAGCTTCATCCCTGCAGGATATGCACGTGCCGCGTTTCAGCAAGGCTGCTTCATTAGCCAAGTGTCATGCCGGCGATACCGCCATGTTCTGCGCCCTGGAAGCCGTACAGGTTTTTGGCGGCTACGGCTATACCAAAGATTATCCGGTAGAGAAATATATGCGTGACGCCAAGATATTCCAAATCTTTGAAGGAACCGGCGAAATTCAGAGATCAGTCATTGCCTCGGATTTGTTAAGAGGCTAACGAGTTGCAGCGATTACCAAACGACTTCTTAAGGAGGAATTGCCCGATGAATTATCAAGAAGAATATAATCGCAAACTAACCACGGCCGACGAAGCGGTCAAGGTTATAAAATCAGGAGATAGCGTCAACTACGGCGAATTTATGATGAATTCTCATGTACTTGATGAGGCTTTGTCTAAACGAGTTGATGAGCTGAACGATGTAAAAATATTTACCGTTTGCTGTCCTTTTCCGCCCAAAGCAGTGCTGGCAGATCCCAAGCAGGAACATTTTATTTACAACGACTGGCATTTCAGCGGCGCCAGCCGCCGGCTGCATGACCAGGGACTCTGTTATTATGTCCCTATCACTTACCACGAAGGACCGTCTTTTTTCACACGCGGTCTTGTAGCCCTTGATGTCGTTATGTTAAAAGTTGGGCCGATGGATAAACACGGTTTTTTCAACACCGGTACCAGCAGTTCCATCACACCCTATCTTTGTGATAATGCTAAAATTGTCATTGCTGAAGTAAACAGCTCCGTTCCCCAATGTTTAGGCGGAGTGCGTGAAGCCCTCCATATTTCAGAAATAGACTATATCGTGGAAGGCGATAACAAACCGTTAATCCAGCTGCCGGAAACGCCCATCACGGAAATTGACAATCAAGTAGCCCAATTGGTGTTGAATGAAATCGAAGACGGGGCCTGCCTGCAACTAGGCATAGGCGCCATGCCCAATGCCATTGGGTCAATGATTGCCAAATCAGATCTGAAAGACCTGGGGGTCCACACGGAAATGTTGGTTGATTCCTTTGTGGATATGTATGAAGCTGGCCGTATCACTGGTCGAAAAAAGCAAAACTATGCCAACAAGATCGTCTATACCTTTGCCATGGGAACCAACAAACTGTATAATTTCTTAGACAATAATCCTTTATGCGCCAAATATCCGGTTGATTATACGAACGATCCAGTCATTATCGGCCAAAACAACAAAGTAGTAGCGATAAACAATGTTGTTGAAATAGATCTTTTCGGCCAGGCTTGCGGCGAGTCTTCCGGACCCAGGCAGATTTCCGGTACCGGGGGACAATTGGACTTTATCCTAGGTTCATATCGGTCGGAGGGAGGAAAGGGATTCCTCTGCATGAGTTCCACCGTCAAAGGCAAGGACGGTCAGCTCATATCGCGCATCAAGCCCACCATTACACCCGGCGGCATCATCACCGATCCCCGCACCATCAGTTCTTATGTAGTAACCGAATACGGCATCGCCATGCTCAAAGCCAAGACCACCTGGCAGCGGGCCGAGGCCTTGATTAATATAGCCCACCCCATGTTCCGGGATGAATTGATCAAAGAAGCGCAGAATATGAAAATCTGGGTAAAAAG
>CAZRMB010000209.1:0-1973 GCA_964600925.1 uncultured Syntrophomonas sp. | reverse complement strand
TAAGGTGCCTGGCACCAAGTTATTAAGTTATTTGAGCCTTCTGTTACAGAAGGCTTTTTTTTGCCTGGCACGAAGTTATTAAGTTATTTCGATTTAAATAAAAGCAGCCGTGAAAGCAGAAGCTAAAGCAAGCAGATCACAAACGGGAGGCAACGGCGGTGAATGTCATTGAAATAAATAATCTGACCAAATACTACGGCAAGGCCAGAGGGATCATTGATGTCAGTTTCAATGTTGAAGAAGGTGAGATCTTTGGTTTTATCGGGCCCAATGGAGCAGGCAAGTCAACTACGATCAGGACGTTGCTGGCTTTGATTTACCCGACCAGCGGAAGTGCAACCATCTTTGGCAAGGACTGCATCAGGTATGCGCCGGAAATTGCCAGGGAAGTTGGCTATTTGCCCGCGGACGTATTTTATTATGACAGGATGAAGGTCATTGATCTTTTACATTATGCGGCCAGTTTTTATCAAAAGGATTGTCGCAAAAGGATCAGTGAGTTGGCAGAAATCATGGACCTGGATCTGAAAAAGAAAATTGACGATCTATCCTTCGGCAACAAAAAGAAAGTCGGCATCGTGCAGGGGCTGCTGCACGAACCGAAGCTCATCATCCTGGACGAGCCCACCAGCGGGCTTGATCCGTTGATCCAGCAGAAATTCTTTGATTTGCTGCGGGAGGAAAACCAAAAAGGCGCCACCATATTGTTGTCCTCCCATGTTTTAAGCGAGGTGCAGCGGCTGTGCAGCCGGGTGGCTATCATCAAAGACGGCCAAATTATCAAACTCGAGAAGATGAGTGATTTAACCGAAAACAATTACAAAAAGTTCAAAATTGAAATGAAGGAAGAAATCAGAAGCGAATACTTGGAGCTGGCCGGCATCAGCAACCTGGTCATAGAGGGCAGGAAAGTGAGCTTTTTATTTAAGGGTGATATCAATTTGATCTTGAAAAAGCTCGCCTATGTGGAAATACAAAATATTTGGATCGAGGAACCAAGCCTGGAGGAAGTATTTATTCACTATTATGAAAAGGAGGCCTGAAGCGCATGAATATATTCAGGTATGAACTGAAAGCATACCGCCCATCGATTCTTATCTGGGCGTGCTCCATGGCTCTGCTGGCAATTTTGTATATCTTCCTTTTTAAAGGACTAGGCAATGATATTGAAAGTTTTAAAGCTTTTTTAAATAACATGCCGGATGCGATAAAAACCAGTTTCAATATATTGATTGACAGTATTGCAACGCTGGAAGGCTTTTATTCGTTTGTTTTCTCCTTTGTGCTACTTTGCGGGGCGATCCAGGCTATGAATCTGGGCACGGCCATCGTTTCAAAAGAGGTCCGGGAGAAAACCGCAGATTTTTTATTGACCAAACCGGTCAGCCGGATCGCTATCATGACCTCCAAGCTGCTGGCCGCGATTACCGCATTGGCGCTTACCAATATCATTTATTTGGGCCTTACGATGACGGCCGCCGCAGTGGTAGTGGAAAGGTTTGATGTGAAAATATTTTTCCTGATTTCGCTCACCATGTTCTTTGTGCAATTGATGTTTATGGCACTGGGCATCTTGATCTCCGTGATGGCCCGAAAAATAAAGTCAGTCATCTCAGTATCGCTTAGTACGGTTTTCGCCTTCTACATCATCGGTTCACTGGGATCGTTTCTGGGAGAAGAAAAAGTCAGGTATTTTTCTCCCTTCAGGTATTTTGAACCGGCTTATATCATCCAATACGGTGCCTATGAAACTTCTTTTGCAATCATTGCCGTGATCTTTATCATGGCTGCGATTGCTGCAAGCTACCTGATTTATCTGCGAAAAGACATTCATGCAGTGTAGGAGGGATAAGGGTGAATATTTTTTTGAGAGAATTGAAGGCGCATAAAAGATCGCTCTTTTTTTGGAGCATAGCCATATTTTTTATGATCGTATCCTCCATCGGGAAATTTACCGCCTACGCTGAGACCGG
>CAZRMB010000208.1:4275-4589 GCA_964600925.1 uncultured Syntrophomonas sp. | reverse complement strand
TCGAGCTGGACGGGGTGGATCTGGAATTCATGGAGGATTCCCTGCAGGCCATTGCCGAAGAGGCATTGCGTCGCAATACCGGTGCCCGTGGCTTAAGAGCAATTATTGAAGACGTCATGCTGGAGGTCATGTATGAGGTACCTTCCCGCCTGGATGTAACCAAGGTGCTGGTCACCAAGGACGTCATCGAAAAGAAAGAAAAGCCTCTGCTGGTTACAGTGGATGCCAAACGCAAAGTAAACTAAATTTAAAGATAAAAAGGCAGCGCAAGCTGCCTTTTTTAATTTCAAAATCAACAGAGCGAGCAAAAAAGG
>CAZRMB010000208.1:0-4265 GCA_964600925.1 uncultured Syntrophomonas sp. | reverse complement strand
AAGTCCGCGATTGAGGCGAGAAAGGTGCGGGGACACACCATTGTATGGAATGTCCCCATAACAAGTACGCCGATTGAACGGGCTTTTTACATAACGCAGCTATTCGTCTTTTTTGACGGCTCTGGAAAAGGCAGCGTAAGTTGCCTTTTTTTACTGGTTGGATTCCTGTCAGTAAAAGAACATTGGAGGGCATAATAAAGAAAATGAACTGGGAAAGGAAATAAAGCATGAATAGCTTTTTTGCACAATACGGGGGAATTTTCTATTTGATCCAGTTGTTCTTTGCGATTGTGATCGGTGTATACTTCTGGAATTTGCTCAAATCACAGCAAAAAGGCAAAACCGTAATGGTACACGAGTCGGAAAAGGAAAAAAACCGGCTCAGGGATATGCGCAACATTAAGTTGACTGAACCCCTGGCTAATTTGAGCCGTCCCAGTTCATTTCAGGATGTAGTCGGACAGGAGGAAGGCATTGACATTCTTCGCTCAGCCCTGTGCGGTCCCAATCCCCAGCATGTTATTATTTACGGACCTCCCGGAGTAGGCAAGACTGCCGCCGCCCGGCTGGTGCTGGAAGAAGCCCGTAAAAATCCTCTTTCTCCTTTTAAACCGAATGCCAGTTTTGTGGAAATGGACGCTACCATCTGTCGCTTTGATGAACGCAATATAGCCGATCCGCTGATCGGATCAGTACATGATCCGATTTATCAGGGGGCGGGGGCCATGGGTTCAGCTGGCATTCCCCAACCCAAGCCGGGCGCCTGTACGAAAGCCCATGGGGGCGTGTTGTTTGTGGATGAAATCGGCGAATTGCATCCCAGCCAGATCAATAAACTGCTCAAAGTTCTGGAAGATCGCAAAGTCATGCTGGAAAGCGCCTATTATGCAGAACACGATAAAGTGATCCCGGTGCATATTCACGATATTTTTAAAAATGGGTTACCGGCCGATTTTCGCCTTATCGGGGCAACGACCCGTAATCCGGAAGAATTGCCCCCCGCTATCAGATCAAGATGCCTGGAGATATTTTTCAAGCCGCTTGATAAAAATGCCATTCTCAAAATCACTCGCAACGCGGCCAAAAAAATCAATATGATGATTAGCCCGGATGCTCTGGATGAAATCGCCAAATACGCCGACAACGGGCGGGAAGCGGTCAATATCGTGCAGCTTGCCGCCGGTATTGCCCAAGTGGAAAAGCAGGATGCAATAAATATGAAGATTATAAAAAAGGTTTTAAACAACGGCCGTTTTGCTCCGCGCCTGGATATAAAACCACGGGAAACGCCGCTGATCGGAGTCGTCAACGGGTTGGCTGTACACGGCGCCAACATCGGTACCCTGATTGAAGTGGAGGCGGCGGTGATCCCGGTCGATAAAGGCACCGGCAAATGGACGGTTACCGGGGTCATTGAAGAAGAACAGATCGGCTCCGGAGACAAAAGCTACCGTCGCAAAAGCATGGCCAAAGGTGCGGTGGAAAATGTCATGACGGTATTGAAAGTCAAGTATGGTTTGAAAATCAAGGATTATGATATTCATATTAATTTTCCCGGCGGGGTACCGGTAGATGGACCATCAGCCGGAGTGGCCATGGCAACAGCCATTTATTCAGCCCTGCATCAGGTGCCGGTCAATAATCTTCTGGCCATGACCGGAGAATTGTCAGTCCACGGACGGGTCAAACCGGTGGGCGGGGTGATGAGCAAGGTCGAGGCTGCCCGTAATGCCGGTATCAGGAAAGTTCTGATACCCCAGGAGAATATGCTGGATATATTTAATGCTTTTCCCGATGTGCAGGTTATTCCGCTCAGCGATATCAACGCAGTCTTTGCCCATGCCTTGCTTTTGAATTGAGCATGAAAATTATATTTCCCTGGGGCCGATCTGAGCAGATCTACGATTCATTTTTCTCTGTCGGCCTTTTCCATAGCATTCTTGCGCCACTCCGGTACATATAGTAGAATTAACTTGCTTAGGAGGTGTTTTGATGTCAGGAGATGTATTTGATCAATATCGCGAACTGCCCATGTTACCCCTTAGAGGGCTGCTGGTATTTCCATATACAGTTATTCATCTGGACGTAGGCCGCAAAAAATCCATCAATGCGATTGAAGAAGCGATGCTGGGCAGCAAGGAAATATTCCTGGCTACACAGAAGGAAGCGCAGAATGACGATCCGACTGAGGATGACATATACGGAGTCGGTACAGTCGCTGAGATAAAACAGATTTTAAAGATGCCGGGCGGCACCATGCGCGTGCTGGTGGAAGGAGTCTGCCGGGCGCGGGTGATTCAATACAACGATAATGTTGATTATATTAAAGTATTGCTCGAGGAATTCAGGAACGAGGCTTCCGAAAAGAATTCCGAATTGGAAGCTCTGACCAGAACCTTGATCTATCAATTCGAGCAGTATGTGCGCATGAGCAAAAAGATTCCGCCTGAAACGGTGGCTACGGTAGTGACCATTGAAGAGCCGGGAAGGCTCGCAGATGTGATCGGCTCCCATTTGTCCCTGCGCATCAACGAAAAACAATCCATCCTGGAAGCTTTGGATATAAGTGAACGCCTGAACGCGCTTTGCGAAATCCTGGCCAAGGAAATGGAAGTCCTGGAACTGGAGCGCAAGATCAATATCCGGGTGCGCAAACAGATGGAGAAAACCCAGAAGGAATACTATCTGCGTGAACAGATGAAGGCCATCCAAAAGGAATTGGGTGAAAAAGACGAACGGGCCGCGGAAGTGGAAGAGCTGCGGGAGAAAATCAAAGAGGCTCATCTTCCTCCCGAAGCTTATGAGAAAGTCAACAAGGAACTGGAGCGTTTGGAAAGAATGCCGGCCATGGCTGCTGAAGGAGTCGTGGTCAGAAATTATCTGGACTGGGTTTTATCCCTGCCCTGGTCGAAAGAAACCCGAGATCGGCTCGATCTTGACATGGCCGAGAAAATTTTGGATGAAGATCATTATGGCTTGGAAAAGCCCAAAGAACGTATCCTTGAATACCTGGCCATCCGCAAACTGGCCAAAAAGATGAAAGGGCCAATTTTGTGTCTGGTCGGGCCTCCCGGCGTGGGCAAAACTTCGCTGGGCAAATCAGTAGCCCGGTCACTGGGCAGAAATTTTGTGCGCATGTCTCTGGGCGGAGTGAGGGATGAAGCGGAGATCCGCGGTCATCGCCGCACCTATATTGGCTCCATGCCCGGTCAGGTCCTGCAGAGCATCAAGAAGTCAGGTTCAAAAAACCCGGTTTTCCTGCTGGATGAAATCGATAAAATGACGACTGATTTCCGGGGAGATCCTGCTTCGGCATTGCTGGAGGTGCTGGATCCGGAACAGAACAATACGTTCACCGATCATTATCTGGAGATCCCCTTTGATTTGTCCAAGGTAATGTTTATCACCACCGCCAATTCGATTTACAATATTCCCCGGCCATTACTGGACCGCATGGAAGTAATTGAATTGTCGAGCTATACCGAAGAGGACAAGATGCCGATTGCCATGGATTATCTGATCCCCAAACAGATCAAGGAACATGGCTTGAAAAACAAAAATATCAGCTTTGCTGAGGATGGGGTGCGTAAAATCATCCGCGAATATACCCGGGAAGCAGGCGTAAGGAATCTGGAAAGACAGATCGCCTCCATCTGCCGCAAAATAGCTCGCGAAGTGGTCAAGAACAAAGACCTCAGTGTAAGGATTGATGCGGACAGTATCAAAAAATACCTGGGCAATGAAAAATTCCGCTATGGCCGGGCTGAAAATGACAACCAGATCGGTGTGACGACCGGACTGGCCTGGACGGAGACCGGCGGGGATATTTTATCCATTGAAGTAGCTCTGATCAAAGGCAAAGGCAGACTGACCCTGACCGGTAAATTGGGAGATGTCATGAAGGAATCGGCCCAGGCGGGTCTGACATACATTCGGTCCAAGGCTGAGGAATTGGGTATCAGTCAGGATGTGCTGGAGAATTATGATATTCATATTCATGTTCCCGAAGGCGCCATTCCCAAAGACGGACCTTCCGCTGGAATTACCATGGCAACCACCCTGGCTTCAGCCATGTCAGGTCGGAAAGTGCGCAGTGACCTGGCCATGACCGGCGAGATCACACTGCGGGGCAGGGTATTGCCCATCGGCGGTCTGAAGGAAAAATCCCTGGCGGCACATCGGGCCGGGATCTATACCATTATTTTGCCCGCTGAAAATGAAAAGGATCTGGAAGACGTTCCTCCCCAGATCAGAGATAAAATGAA
>CAZRMB010000207.1:1965-4619 GCA_964600925.1 uncultured Syntrophomonas sp. | reverse complement strand
ATCGCGGTAATGAGGCGAGGACATACGGTTGTCCCGGCCCAGCAGGATTTTATGATAACCATGCTCGCGGGCGTAAAGCGCAAAAGCACGGCCGATGCTAAACATAATATCATCCGTTAATTCTTGATCGACGATGCCGCGAATATCATATTGCCGGTATATGTTCGAGTTGCTCATCTTTCCCTCCCATGCAGTATCTACAGTAAATCATGGCGCTCGAGCGTTTCAATTTGTTTGACTAATTGGCTGATATCCTGGCAGCGCTGTCGCTCGGCAACCAAAATAACATCATCGGTTTCCACCACCATCAAATCTTTCACCCCAAAAAGCACTACTGTTTTGGTGTTTTGCTTGACAATACAGTTAGTGCTGTCAACAAATAAAATATCCTGACCTAAAAGATAATTCTGCTGCTTGTCATAAGGAAAAAGTTCAGCCAGCGCATTCCAATTACCGATATCTGACCAGCCAAATCTGCCGGGCACAACGGTGATACGCTTACTTTTTTCTGCAATGCCGTAATCAAGACTGATATTGGGCAAGGAGCTGTAATTCTGCAGATAATGCTCACATCCATATTGCAAATAGGTAAAAATATCAGGCAGGTAATTTGCGAATTCTTCCATCAAGGTCTTCACTTTTCCAACGTAAATACCTGAATTCCATAAATATCGGCCAGTATCAAGGTATATGCCGGCAGTTTTAAGATCGGGTTTTTCCCGAAAGGACACGGCTTGGAATACTTCATCCAAATCACTGATTTCCTGGTTGGACTTTTCAATATAACCGTAGCCGGTTTCAGCATGATCCGGCTCAATGCCGATCGTAACAATATGGTTTTGCTCGGCCGCTTGGACAGCCTTGTTCAGAGTCAGACAAAAGGACGGGATATCCAGAACATGATGATCAGCAGGAAAAATGGCCAGCACCTCATCCTGTTGCGCAGGATAAAAATGCGTAAGTGACAAACCTACTGCCGGGGCAGTATTTTTACCTTCCGGTTCACTTACGATTTCAATTTTATCGGCATCATCTCGAGAATTCACGATATTTTTAATATCAGTCAACAACATGTCATTGGTTATTATCAGAACTTGATTGGCACCGGCAACAGCCAAACGATCCAGGGTCTCATCCAGCATGGATTTGCTGTTGATAAATCTGCACAGTTGTTTAGGATGTTTATTACGGCTTTCAGGCCAAAGTCGTACGCCGCGCCCTCCGGCTAAAACTACGGCAATCATTGCTTATACCTCCGTTAGTGGTTGCAGCCATTGGTTAACATGAAATTAGAAATTCAGATCCTCTATGTATGGCCAGCAAGTTAGTTAATGACAATTTACAATTGCATTTAAGTAAACCAGTGAATGATGCAATTCTTCATTATTATGTTCAAATACTCACAAATATATAAGTTGATCAGAAAAAAGCTGCAAAAAAAACAGAGCCATGATTCATAATCAAGACTCTGTATTATATT
The DNA here is from genome assembly GCA_964600925.1 of uncultured Syntrophomonas sp. Classification (GTDB taxonomy): domain Bacteria; phylum Bacillota; class Syntrophomonadia; order Syntrophomonadales; family Syntrophomonadaceae; genus Syntrophomonas_B. The sequence continues at coordinate 3,139 of CAZRMB010000207.1, read as the reverse complement.
TTGAAAATATGAAAATTATGATTGAAACTAATTAATCGGAAACAGCAAAAGGCCCTTGCAACTGTTCTGGCTTGGGGCCAAAGAATTGAAAATAATTACACTGAATTCGACCGTTATATAATTTGCGCTTTTTGTCAGCCTTACGCTGAAAAAGCTCTTCAAAACGAGGATGGGAACTAATAATATAAAAGGACCAGGTATCCAGTTTCCTAAACACCTTACCCATATCTTGGTATAGCAATTCTACTTCATGTAATTCTGATAAGCGTTCTCCATAGGGAGGATTAGTAATAAGATATCCGTATTTATATTTGGAAGCCAATTGCCTAACATCCTGCTGCTGGAAAGAAATATGATTGTGCAGACCTGCTTGTTTGGCATGATAGCGGGCTAAATCAAGTACGGAGGCGTCGACGTCAAAACCCATTATGCCTAACGGCTGTTGGTGCAAAATGGAGTCGCGGGCTTCCTCACGGGCTTGCCGCCAAAGATTGGTTGGGATTTGAGACCAGTTTTCCGCAGCAAAATTGCGCCCCAGACCCGGCGCTATATTACGTCCGATCAATGCCGCTTCGATCGGGATGGTCCCCGAACCGCATAAGGGATCGATAAAAGCCCGGTCAGCTTTCCAACGACTTATGCTGACCAAGGCGGCGGCCAGCGTTTCCTTGAGCGGTGCTTCCATGGAAAGCTTGCGATAACCACGTTTATGCAGACCTGCTCCGCTGGTATCAATGGTAAGCGTGACTCGATCCTTTAAAAGAGCAACCTGAATTCTATACTTGGGACCGTCTTCTTGAAACCATTTACGGGGATAACGGATTTTCATTTTCTCAACAATCGCTTTTTTAACAATTGCCTGGCAATCCGGTACGCTGAACAGTTTGGATTGAATCGACTTGCCTTCTACAGGGAATTCGGCATTTTCGGGCAGCCAGTCTTCCCAGGACAGGGCTTTGGTCTGCTCAAATAATTCTTCAAAACTCAGCGCTTTAAATTCACCAACTTTTATCAGCACGCGGTCTGCCGAGCGCAGCCACAGATTACAACGGGCAATGGCGGATAAGTCCGCTGCAAAATCCACTCGGCCATTTTCAACCGTCAAATTTTCATAGCCCAATTTTTTCAGTTCATTGGCAACAATTGACTCCAAGCCAAAAGCTGCGGTAGCGAT
>CAZRMB010000207.1:0-1865 GCA_964600925.1 uncultured Syntrophomonas sp. | reverse complement strand
ATTTTTTCAGTTCATTGGCAACAATTGACTCCAAGCCAAAAGCTGCGGTAGCGATCAAATTAATTTTCTGCATATTAAACCGCCTTGTAATTTGATAATTTATAATCTGTTCTGTATTTGTAATCTATACTACATTATTTTTATGGGTATGGCCAATCACAACATAGGAAGGTATTTTTATTAGTTATGTTGGTAATTTATGCTTGACATTAGTATCATACTTTCTTAAAATGTTCGTATATCAAGTAAATTGACTATGGCAAAGCCATCGAAAGAGGGTGACGCAAAGCTAGAGGGGCTAAGGCAGGTTTAACTGCTACGCCAGCCAGTTGCTAAAAGTTACAAACATTCGCTCATTAAAATGTTGAAAAAATGAACCCAACTGAACAAAGGCAAAGCCTTCGAAAGAAGGTGACGCAAAGCTAAAGGGGCTAAAGTGGTTTACCACAATGCCAGCCAGTTGCCGAGGAGGGATAATAACCTTATTGGATGTAAGGACATTTGTTTTAGTGTCCTTTTAACCACTCGTCAAGTGCGAGTGGTTTTTTGCATGTATGGGGAAGAAAAGATTTTGAAAGCCCCAAAATATTATTAATGAAAGAAGGATATGAAATGAATTTAATGATGAAATTGTTTAAAGAAGAAGATGGCCAGGGAATGACAGAGTATGCATTGATTATAGGAATTATAGCAGTAGTTTTAATTGGTACCTTAGCGCTCTTCAAGGATAAATTAGTAACGATCTTTGAAGGAATTACAAATAGTACGGAAGTATAATCTGTTCTGTCTCAAAGTGAATATAATGATGAGATTGTTTGAAGAGGAAGAGGGACAGGGTATGACAGAATATGCACTGATTATTAGCCTCATAGCAGTAGTCCTGATTGGCACTTTAGTTGCTTTTAAGGGGAAAGTAATAACTGTTTATGAAGGAATTATGAATAGCGCAAATGTATAACCTGTTCTGTTTCAGAGCGAATAATTCAAGCTATCATATTAAAAGCTATTGCGAAAAAAAGGCCCTACTAAAATATTAGCTAGGGCCTATTTTCCCAAAGGAGGGCAAAAGAATGCAGGATATAGTATTAGGTTTGATGCTATTGTTTTGCCTGCTGACCGATTTGCGAGAACAAAAAATATACAACGTAATAATATTGCCGGTATTGTTTTTTGGCTTGGCCTTTAATATTTTCACCGATGGGTGGCCGGGATTGGTCCGATCATTGGCCGGGTTCCTGGCAGGGCTGAGTATACTGATCATACCGTTTGCTTTAGGCGGAATGGGTGCCGGTGATGTAAAACTGTTGGCGGTCATTGGCGCCGTCAAAGGGCCGGTTTTTATTCTATATTCGGCGCTGGGGATGGCGATTGCCGGTGGCATAATAGCTTTGGCGATCATAGTATATCAACGTCGCCTGATTAGTTTAGGAGGAAGGCTTTTAAGCGGGTTAAATTTGTTGATTGGGACATGTTTTAATGTGGTTGCATTTGATCTCAATCGCGAAAAGATAATGTTTCCCTATGGACTGGCAATTGTTGCCGGTGCGGCCAGCGCCTTCTGGTGGATGGGGTGATGCCTTTGCGGCGGAGATTGATTTCAAACCAACACGGACAAGCTTTGGTGGAACTTGCTTTAATATTGCCGGTACTATTATTGCTGGTTTTTGGCATTATTGAATTCGGGCGAATTTATGCCAGCAATATTATGATCGAAAATGCCGCCCGTGAAGGCGCCCGGGCAGCGTCACTGGGTGTGCCGGATGAAGATATTATCATAATTGTTAAAGACAGATGTTCTTTTCTGGATCCCACCAAACTTGATATTGATATTACGCCCGTGCCGTTGGAACGCGCCACCGGGAATC
>CAZRMB010000206.1:0-4619 GCA_964600925.1 uncultured Syntrophomonas sp. | reverse complement strand
GTCTGGCGACGTTCTGTCCCTGTGCCGCCTGTAAAACATTACCCATGATTACTTCGTCGACAAAAACCGGTTTCAGAGATGAATCATAGTCGTAATACTTCTTGTTGATAGCTGTCATGTCGAATTCACCAAAAGCATCCGGACGGCAGCTCTTCTCTAAATCAGTAATTGCCGGTCTTAAGCCCGCGCGCTTTAAGGCTTCTTTGATGACCAGTGCTCCGAGGTCAACGACTTTAACACCCTTGAGACCTCCGCCAAACTTACCAACCGCTGTTCTTGCTCCGCTTACTATTACTGCTTCTCTCATGTTTTTTCTCCTTAAAGTGAAGTGATTTATTTATTCCACTACCGGTTAATCGCCAGTTACTGGTATAGAACAGGCGCTATGTTCATATCATTCACCGTATTTAATAACAAGTATATAAATCAATGATACTTGTGGAAAATAAGCGTATTTACGATCATAGCGTATGGGTTCGTTTCCCAGTCTAGTCCTGATCCTCTAGTTTAGTGACGAATTCCACTTTCCGCGGTACTTTGTAGGCGGAAAGATAAATCCGGCAATGCTTCATGATTTCCCTATCGCTAACCTCAATGCCGTCTTTTTTAACAATTAAAGCCGCAACGATTTCGCCCCTGATTAAATTCTCTTTGCCAAAGACCCTGGAAGCAAGAACTGCCGGATGCAGATTCAAAACATTTTCCACTTCCTTCGGGTAGACATTAAAACCACTGGTAATAATCATTCTTTTTTTCCGGCCGGTCAGGAATATATAGTCGTCTTCATCCATCCTGCCTAAATCGCTGGTATAGAGCCAGCCGTCTTTGATAACGGCTGCCGTTGCCGCCTCATCTTTATAGTATCCCTGCATCACATTTTTGCCCCGGACAATCAGTTCGCCGATTTCACCCCGCGGCAATTCATTGCCTGTTTCATCGACGATCTTAATGACTGTGTCGGGATTGGCTATGCCGATAGAACCGGGTTTGGGAGTCATTCCAACTCTGGTGAAAGAGCAAACCGGCCCTGCTTCCGTCAAACCGTAACCCTCCAGAATCTCCGCCCCAAACTGCTTCTTAAATTCCGCAAGCAAGTGGGCCGGCATTGTTGAACCTCCGGTAACACAAACCTGCAGTGAGCTGACATCATATTTTGCCGCATCATCAAAGTACATCATGCCCAGAAACAGGCGCGGTACGGCGCAGATAAAAGTAATTTTCTCCTTTTCAATTACATTAAAAAGGCTGCTCATTGTTAATCCTTCCATCATCACGGCGCTGCAGCCGCAGCGGATGACGGCCAGCATATTGGCGGTCGCACCAAAAGCATGGAATAAAGGGATGAGCGAGAGACCTTTGTCTTCGGCAGTTCTTTTAACAATGGATATTAAAAGCTCAGACTGTGCATAAAGATTTTCGTGGGTAAGAACAGCGCCTAAAGGTTTGCCGGTCAGGCCGGCGGTGTATATCATGACCGCCGGATCTTGAGTGTCTATCTCCGTAGACGGATCGGAAAACGGCCCGTCGGCCAGGACTTTTTTAAATGGAGCATCCTGATCGGCTGAGTCAACGGTAATCAGGTTTTTGCAGGCCGAAAGTTTATCTTTGATGCCTTCATACCTTTTGCGGGCTGATTCGACGGTTATGAGTACCCGGGCATCACTGTTTTCCAAAAGGTAGGAAATTTCATTGGCCGTGGCAGAAGTATTCAAAGTAACGGCTACAGCGCCCAGTTTTACAGCGGCGAAATAGCAGTACACAAATTCCGGTATGTTGGGAAGCATAAGAGCGACCTTGTCGCCTTTTTCTATGCCTGTCTGTTTTAATAAGTGGGCAACAGCGTTAATGGAACGATTAAGCTGGCCATAGTTAATACGCTGATTATCACTGATAAAAGCCGGTTTATCCGCGTAATTTTGCGCGGCATCTTCAATCAACCGGGCTAAATTCATTAGCTTACCTACCTCCAAAGAAATTAAACCTAACTCTCTTACATAATAAAGCAGATTTTTTCAACAGGATAAACAATGATATTTATTTTTTACCTGCTCCTGATGAATTTAGCCGAAGAAAATTAAGAAATTTTGTTGAATATTACACAGAAATTGAATAATGACTCATATATTTATGAATTGGTAACTCTGGTGTTAAGGCGCTTAATGCCTTTAATGAAGTATAAATTATGATTCTTGTCCGCATAATAAAAAATTGGGATTGGCCGGATTTAATGCGGCAAACTCCCCACGAACTTGGTATTTGGGATGATGTCCAATTTACGCTATCTTCCGTGGAAGAATGTGACTATGTTGTAATGCTCAATAACAACATGAATTGTGAAAGTATTGTAAAATGTCCTCCAGAGAATATATGGGCGTTAATGCAGGAACCATATGTAAAGGGTTTTACTGATTGGATGGTTGAAGGACACAAACATTATTTTAAGGTATTCACAAATTACAAACCATTGGATGATTCGAAATACGTAATTTCTCATCCTGCTGTTCCGTGGCATATTAATCGTCCATATGGTCAACTGGTTGAGCTAAGTGTTCCGCCAAAGCCGAAAACGATTTCTTGGATTGTCGGTAATGCCAGAAACTTACCGGGACATTTCAAACGATTGTGTTTTTTGAAATTTATTCAAGATAAATCGCCTCTCGATATCGATCTGTTTGGTCGGGCTGTACGAGTTATAGACGACAAATGGGATGGCTTGGCGGATTATAAATATTCCCTGGCTGTAGAAAACAGCTCCAGCCCGGATTATTGGACGGAGAAATTGGCCGATTGCTTTTTAACCTGGACAATGCCGTTTTACTATGGATGTACAAATCTGGAAAAATATTTTCCTGAAGAATCCTTTATCAGAATTAATATAGATGAACCTGTGTTTGCCCTGGAACAAATTAAAACAGCAATTAAAAATAATGAGTGGGAAAAACGTTTACCGGCCTTGAAGAAAGCAAGAGAATTAGTATTAAATCAATATCAGATTTTCCCGCACTTGGTTAAGCAGATTAAATCTCATCATAATAACAATTCTAATAGAATAATCAACCGTATTCCACCATATAAGAAAAGTATAAATACTCATTTAAATCGAATTTTCTTCCGAATTAAAATGGCGATAATGAATAAAAGGTGTACACAGTAAAATTAAGCGTTTTTTCATTACTAAAACAGTTGACAGGGGTAACTTGTGAAAACAAGTATAATAATTTGTTTCTACGAAAAATCGGATTATTTGAAATATTGCCTGGATTCGCTGAAAAGCAGCTCCAATTATTTCGATGAAGTTGTTGTTGCAGACGATGGTTCGAGTGAAAAGGTCGTAAACGAAATACAAAAATATATTGAAAATTATTCTTTTCCAGTTGTTCATGCCTGGCATCCCCGAAATGGCGCCCGCCGGGCGGCGTGTCGGAATAATGGCATTAAACATGCCACTGGCGATTACCTGATTTTTTTTGATGCAGACTTTCTCGTTCTGCCTCATGCGATAAAAAGTCATATAGAGGCGGCAAAACCGCGCTGGTTTGCTGCCGGGAGGTGCAAATATTCGACTGAAGAGCAGGCTGAAAAAATATTTTCTAGTGAAATCTCAGCTGCCTTATTGGAAAATATTTATGCGGAATTGCCGGAAGAACCTATTTTAAAAGAGCATCGTGAATTTGTTCGTTATGGAATTTTGCGAAAGTTGAGACTTGCCTCAGCCAGGAGACAGACCTTCGGCGGTCACTTCTCTATTTACAAGAAGGACATTGAATCCGTCAATGGATATGATGAAAACTATGTCGGCTGGGGTGGTGAGGATCAGGATATGGCTATGCGACTTGTAATGGCCGGATTACGCGGAACTTCAGTCATAAAAACTGCTCGTATTTTACATCTTTGGCATCCGAGAGATATGGGCGATAAGCACTGGCGTGAAGGTGAAAACGCAGCCTATTTTTTGAGAAAAAAAATACCTGTATTTTGTGAAAATGGATTAATGAAAAGAAAGTGATTCCAATAAAGCTTAGACATGAAATTTTTTGAAAAAATTACTCATTCTGCTTCTAATCATTTGAGAACTTTGTTGAGCAAAGACAATGTGGAATATGCCCCGGATAAAATTTCCATAGGCATCACGACTTTCGAAAACCGTTTCGATCGTTATTTTGTTCCTTTGCTGTCCCGATTGAAAGAATATGTTCCGGAAACTGAAGTCATCATTGCCGTCAATGGTGAACATCAACAGGCATTTGATGAAAATTATCGTAAAAAGATTTTGGAATTCATATCCAGATATAAAAAAGTTTATCCTGTTGTTTTTCCTCAGTTCAGAGGCTTATCAAAACTATGGAATAATATTGTTATTAATTCTTCCAATGATTTCATTCTGATGCTTAACGATGACATCATGATTAACAATCCTTCATTTTTAAAGGATGTATGTTCGGCTGCCAGGAAAAATAAGGGGAAGTCGTTTCTGATTAACAGATCATGGTCACATTTTTTGATTAACAGGTGGGAAATAGATGAATTAGGTTATTTTGACGAACGGCTGCTGGGTATTGGCGAGGAAGACGGTGATATGACATGGCGGTATTTACATCATTTTGGAAGAGAGATAAACA
>CAZRMB010000205.1:0-4626 GCA_964600925.1 uncultured Syntrophomonas sp. | reverse complement strand
CCGGGCGTATTATTGAAGCAACCGAAAGCGGTGCCAACGCCGCCTGGAATATTTAGCTCGCCCATTATAATCTTTAGTATCCACTTTCCGCTCACAATCGAAAGTATATTCATAGATGATTGCAAAAGCAGCCCTTCAATAAATTTTGAAGGGCTGCCGTTCTGCTTCAAGGGGGTTAAATATTTCATCCGATATATCGTCATGGTCAGCAATTACTGCTTTAATATATAGGTACACAAATTTCACAATAGTGATTATTAACCATTTTTACTATATACCTTTCGACGATCGGTCTTGTTTCATCATATTGATATCCTTGCCTTGATAACTCAGGGAAAATATCAATCCACGCCTTCTGAACTGCTTCTGCTGTATGCTTAATTTTGAAAGCAGCATATCTTCCTCCAACAATACTACCTTCTCTTACATAGCCATCAGTCAGTGAATAGTCGTTTGAAACAACAATACAAGTATCATACCGACAGTTTTCGGGTTTAGTCGTTTCAGGATTATCCTGAGCAATTCCCAAAATGATCGTTTCATCATTCATCAAATTATTAAATTTTGCCCATTTTTTTAATTCTTCCATTGTTTGTACATTATTGATTCCATAAGGGCCAATCTTTCTTATGTAAGCAATTCGATATGTTGGCATGTTTTCAATCACAATATTCATAATTTGTTTTCTTTGCCTCCTTTAAAGTTGAATAACTTCTTCATTACGAAATTACTACGCTTTAAAATATAATGCAAAGAAATTTTTATAAATTTTCAAACACTTATAAATATGCTGATGGAGCTTGGAAAACAGAAAAACCGAGTTTTCAGATCTCCCATCGGGTGAAAGCACTCATAACCCCAGCCAAAATTGATTATATCTCTCTGGAAGTAAGAGGACGGCACCTTGCTTATTTATTTTCTGAATTTTCTACCTCTGCCAGGGCCAAAGATTGATAACAATGATAGAGCTTATGGCAGAATTGATCCCACTGTTCGCAAACTGCCATCGTTTCATCACTCATCTGCAGAAGACTGGGGTAGGAGACCAGCTTAATAAACTCTTTGGCAAGTTCGAAAACTGTTTTCGAATCTGCTCCCTGCAGGAGTTCGACGATAAACTCAGCTGGCAGATACCATTCCGAGGCTCTTTGGAAATCCCGATGCATCTGCACCAGCAATACATTGCGAGGCCCCTCCCATAGTTCATTTACGGCGGAATCGCGATATAATCTGGGCAGAGCGGAGAAATCCTCCATGACCCCATGCCCGCCGAACAATGACATGGCGGTGCGGATCACATCAGTTGAATCCCATGAAGCTGCGATCTTCTGCAGCATGATCAGCTCACGGATCATAAATCTTTTCTTCCTGGCGGAAATATCCTGATCTTTCCCCAGACCTCCCTGCAGCCCGCCCTCCAGGCTCAGGAAATCGCGGTACAGTTTGAAGGCACCGGCAACGGTCTGCCTGGCTATTTTTTCAATGGCATTGAGCTGGCTCATGACCAGCGGGAACTGCCCGGTTTTCACTCCGAATGCTTCTCTGAACTGGACATATTTTTTGGCTTCCCGCACGGCTCTGGTCATAAAAGATGCAGCGGAAATGCCTACCGTCAGACGCGAATAGCTCAATACCACCCCGGCAACATTGGCTACCCCGCGGTTAAGCGGCCCGACCGGATAAGCAACGGCACCGTTAAAAGTAAGTTCGGCGGTAGTCAGTTCGCTGGTGCCCATTTTCCACTTGATCCGATCGATGGTATAGCTGTTGCGGATCTCCTTTTCTTTGTTCCCAGGAAGCCACGAAGGAATTACAAACAGGGCAACATCCTCTGACCCGGCCGGTTTGGCGGTCACCATGGCATAATCGGCATGGGTAGCCGAGCAAAAGAATTTGGTCCCGTAAAGCTTCCAGGTATCCCCTTCCTGTACCGCTTCCAAAAGGTTGGACGGCACATCCGAGCCTCCCTGGATCTCCGACAGATATTGGGCGCCAATGGCAAAGACACCGTCAATGCCTTCCTGACAGTGCTGTAAAATATCTTTGATTTCCGGCGTATCGGGGTATTTTTTGATCATCTCCACCATGCCTTCGGTGCAGGTGATCGGGCAGGATACGCAGGCTTCGCCGTTCTGATAGATGATGAACATTTTGATGAGTTTTACCCAGGGAGAGGTGTGATCGGAAAAGAAAGCTTCGGAAAATATTTCTCTTTCCATCATTTCTGTTTCGCGGGGACGTACGATTCTGTCGATGCGGTTGTGATGTCCGTCATAGTGCATCATGTACGGCCTTTTTTCCGGCCAGGCGATGGACTCGGCTATATCCCTCCACCTGAATGAGGCTTTCTTGGAAACACTGCGCGCCTCTTCGTCCACCTTTTGCCATTCATCCCCGCAATAGTGTTTGACCACCTGCCGAATAATGGGATCATCGGCATAGTAATCAACATTTTCACGCCATTCCAGGAACTCGTTAAACGTATATGGGTTGTCTCTGGTCGGCAAAGACATGCCATCACCCTCCCCCGCTTTTTGTAATCAGATTGACATGCTGAATTATTTTCTGATTATTCTCATTATTGCATATTATTGATTGGATTGTAAAAGAACTGGAAGCAAAAGATCATCCATTTTTGTTACACTATGAATGTCCCGGTGGAACCGGTGTAACAGGTGTAACATGGTAGGAGCCCAGCACCCTGACCTCCGCCGCTACCTTCATCAGGGCGGTCAGCGTTTCGCTGACGTGCTCTTCCTGACGATTTCCTTCTATGTCGATGAAAAACAGATATTCACCTATGCGCGTGCGGGCGGGGCGTGATTCGATCTTGCACAGATTGATCCCGCGAATATAGAATTCCCGCAGCACCTCATAAAGGGCACCGGGGCGGTCCACCACATAAATCAGCAGCGAGGTCTTGCCGCCAGACTGGCAGACGGCTTCTTCCCTGCTCAACACGACAAAGCGGGTGGAGTTGTTGGTCTGGTCCTGGATATCTGCAGCCAGAACTGTCAGCCCGTAAGTTTCGGCCGCCGTCAGCGTGGCGATGGCTGCCCAGGTTTCTCCCGAGGTTGCCACCATACGGGCGGCCTCCGCTGTGCTGTGCACCTCCCGCACCGGCACGCCGGGATAATTGTGGTGCAGGTATTCCTGACACTGGGCCAGCGCCTGGGCATGGGACAGGATGCAATCGATCTTCGTGCCTGATGACCGGGGATGGATCAAGAGATTTTGCCGGACCGGGATGACGATTTCACCGGCAATTTTGAGGTCATCGTCACCGGTCAGCAGATCCAGGGTCTGGTTGACCGCGCCTTCATAGGAATTTTCGATCGGCACGATCCCCCTTTTTACATCTCCGGCGGCCACCGCCTCATAAACTTCCCGGATGGAACGCAGCGGCAGCAGCGGCCAGTCATTGTCTCCCCGGTATTGCCGGGCGGCCTCCTCACAGAAGGTCCCGCCCGGTCCCAGATAAGCAATTGTTTGTGTCATATCAATAAACCCCTCTTACATTATGGTTCGGTTTACAGCTGGTGCCAGCACCTGCAACTGGCCCATCAGGTCATGCAAGCCCTGGGGGGTCAGGGACTGGGCGCCGTCGGATACCGCTTTGGCCGGGTTGGGATGCATCTCCAGGATCAATCCGTCTGCGCCTGCAGCGATAGCCGCCAGGGACATGGGGCCCACCAGTTGACGATCCCCGGTGCCATGGCTGGGATCGACGATGATCGGCAGGTGGCTCAGTCTTTTCACCACCGGCACCGCGCTCAGGTCCAGGGTATTGCGGGTGTAGGTCTCGAAGGTGCGGATGCCTCTTTCACACAGGATCACCTTCTGGTTCCCTTCGGACATAATATATTCCGCTGCCATCAACCATTCTTCAATGGTGGCCGACATACCGCGCTTCAACAGGACCGGCATATCCGTCTGGCCGGCAGCTTTGAGCAGGCGAAAATTCTGCATGTTGCGGGCACCGATCTGCAGCATGTCAACGTATCCGAGCGCGATCTGCAGGCTGTACTCATCGATCACCTCAGTCACTACCGGCAGACCGGTCGCATCAGAAGCTTCCCGCAACAGCTTCAGGCCTTCTTCCTCCAGTCCCTGGAAGCTGTAAGGAGAGGTGCGCGGTTTGAAAGCGCCGCCCCGGATCATACAGGCACCGGCACTTTTGGCCGCCAGGGCTGATTGCATCATCTGTTCCCGGTTTTCCACCGCACAGGGGCCTGCGATCACTGCCAGTTCCTTGCCGCCGATTTTTACATTGCCCACCTCGATCACCGAGCCTTCATTCTGGGCCTCGCGGCTGACCAGTTTGAATGGTTTCATGATCGGGACGATTTTCTCCACGCCGGGCATCTGGGTCAATTCCTTAAGGGCATTGGTGCCCAGCGGATCTCCCACTGCACCGATGACGATTTTCTTTACTCCCTGAATCACTTGATTTTTGAAACCCATCGCCTCCAGGCGTTCGTTGACAGCCGTGATTTCTTCCATTGTTGAATCAATGTTCATGACTAGTATCATTTTGTTTTCCTCCTCTATAAATAAAAATTGCCCATAGCTGTTATCCCCTGCAGGGACGAAAGCTATGGGCATCCGTGGTACCACCCTGGTTGA
>CAZRMB010000204.1:2101-4634 GCA_964600925.1 uncultured Syntrophomonas sp. | reverse complement strand
GTATCCAGCATGATTGGATTCTGGGTCAGGATATCTTCAAAGCGAAAATGGGCCTGGGAACTGTTATATCTGTTTACCAAGCGGTGCACTTCAGAAAGAGGCTTAAGGATCAGGATACCCTTGTTGCCAAGTCCGTCGGAATCTTCAATGGGGGTCCCGGTAGCCAGGAATTGCATTTCCCTGCCATCAACCTGGAATGATACCTCCTCTTCGGCAAAGGCCTGTTGTTTCATAAATAGCTGTTTGATACCGGGGTTCCTCGAAGTCAATATTTCGAAATTCAGCTGTTCTTTCAAGGTTTTATAGGTTTTGCCCAACATATATTCTAGTTTTCGGTTGATGAATTCTACTTCTCCTTGTGAAGAAAGAATGATAACGCCGTCAGAAATATTTGAGATGATGCTTTGCAGCATGATTTGACTGGCTGTCAGGGCATGATTTGAAAGGGTCAATTCCTGTGTTCTTTCCTGGACCAGGTGATCCAGATGATCATGGGCTTCCTGTAATTCCATTTGAGCCATTTTCCGTGCGGTGATGTCGTACGCGCCAAAAAACGTATAAGGATGTTTCTCTATCATTTCAATGGTTACAAAAAGATCAATCCATTTTTCCGTGCCGTCTTTCAGCTTGATTTTTATTTCATAGTTATCTGGCCGGTCTTCGCCGCGAGAACGGGCATAATGGTTGGCCTTTACCATTTCTTGAAATTCAGGATGTACCAAAGGCTCCCAAAAATATTCCAGCTTTAATAACTCTTCGTCGCCGAATCCGGTGAATTCCTGCAAGGCTTTGTTGGTCCATACGTATTTGCCCTCTTCGTTAAGGACGTAAACCATAAGCGGTCCGGTACTTAGAAACTTTATAAAGTTTAAGTCATCGGGAATTCTAACGGTCATGTAACATTTCCTCCCTCAACCCTGTTGTTCAAAATATAACACAAACATTGGATGATAGAAAATCATACTTGGACAAACATGTCGAAATTCACGCCAGTTATGCTCGCAATCGAGTCAAAATTGTCTCGACTGCGAACCAGTGAATATTTAAAAACGCCGGAAAATCTCTTTTATTTGTATTTTATCTTTGTCTTGAGGTTAGCATAAGAATTGCTTATAATTATTACTGCCATCTATATGAATGAATGAACAGCACCAGATGATTTAATAACATGTTGGAGGAAATTACGTGAATTACAGCAACAATTACAGTAGAAAACTTGTTACAGCAGAGGAAGCAGTCAAGGTAGTCAAGTCCGGTGACCGCATATTTTATAGCGAGTTTGCCATGTTTCCAAAAATGTTGGACGCTGCGTTGGCCAAACGCATTCCAGAACTGCAGGAGCTTGAGCTTTACAGTGTTTTCTATACCCAGATGCCCAAAGTGATAGAAGCAGATCCCAAACATGAGCATATTATCGCCCAGGATTGGCATTTTGGGCCGATATCAAGGCGTCTGGCTGATCAGGACATGTGTTTTTATGTACCGATCGCTTATCATCAAGGACCGAGAATCATTCATAAGTATATTGAGAATGATGTAGCCATGGTAGCGGTGAGTCCCATGGATGAAAAAGGGTTCTTTAACTTGGGACCTACCAATTCAGTCACCCCGGCTTATCTGGACAGATCAAAAACGATCATCCTGGAAGTGAATAATTCTGCTCCTCATTGTCTGGGCGGTAACAGTGAGAACATTCATATCAATGATGTTGATTTTGTAGTGGAAGGTAACAATTATCCGCTGATTCAGCTGCCGACGGCCAAACCCAAACCATTTGACTGCCAGATTGCCGGTTACATTATGAACGAAATTGAAGATGGCGCCTGCCTGCAGATGGGTATCGGGAGCATGCCCAACGTGGTCGGAGCCAATATTGCCGACAGCGACCTGAAGGATCTGGGAATCCATACCGAGATGTTGGTCGATTCATGTGTGGATTTGTATGAATCCGGCCGGGTGACCGGCAACCGTAAAAGCATCGACAAGGGCAAGATGGTCTATAGCTTCGCACTGGGTACCGACAAGCTTTATAACTTTATGAACAATAATCCGGTGTGCGCATCCTATCCGGTCAATTATACCAATGACCCCCGCATGATCGCGCTGAATGACAAGGTGATCGCCATCAACAGCGCGTTGGAGGTTGATCTTTTGTCGCAGGTCAGTTCCGAGTCATCCGGGTACCGTCATATATCGGGTACCGGCGGCCAACTCGACTTTATTATGGGTGCGTTTCAGTCCCATGGCGGCAAGGGATTTATTTGTTTGAGTTCCACCTACGAAGACAAGAACGGCCAGTTGCGCTCCCGAATCGTGCCCAACCTGAGTATAGGTTCGGTCGTTACCGTACCGCGCTCCATGATTCAGTATGTTGTAACAGAAAACGGCATCGTCCAGCTGAAGGGAAAATCTACCTGGAAGCGGGCGGAGGCATTGATTAGTATTGCCCATCCGGCCTTCCAGGATGAACTGATCAAGCAAGCCCAGGAAATGAAAATCTGGGCCAGAAGCAATCGATTGCTCAATTAATTGT
>CAZRMB010000204.1:0-2001 GCA_964600925.1 uncultured Syntrophomonas sp. | reverse complement strand
CAAGCCCAGGAAATGAAAATCTGGGCCAGAAGCAATCGATTGCTCAATTAATTGTTTAGTAAGGAACTTTTTAGTAAGGCAACCCTGGCAGATTTAAATTATCAACGCAAGCTTTCGGTTGATGCTGTATGAAGCATCAATCGGAGGCTTTTTATATGGATGTAGCTTTCATTGACATCCAGTTGTGACAAATATAATAATTAAGCACAGAGTAAAGGAGGAGCAGCCATTATGCAACCATGGGCGGAAATACTTCTGGGTTGGTACGAAGAGGAAAAACGCGATCTGCCCTGGCGCGGCAGCCGCGATCCGTATGCCATCTGGATTTCGGAAATTATGCTGCAGCAGACCCGGGTTGAAACGGTGCGGGATTATTACCTTCGTTGGATTGTGCGTTTTCCGGATATCAGGAGTATGGCGGAAGCGGATCTGGATAGCGTATTAAAATTGTGGGAAGGGCTGGGATATTATTCCCGGGCCCGAAATCTTCACAAAGCCGCCCGGCTGATCATGGATGAAATGGGCGGGATCTTCCCGATAAGTTACAAACAGATCCTGGCGCTGCCCGGGATCGGACCTTATACCGCCGGGGCGATTGCCAGCATTGCCTTTGGTCAGCCAACGCCGGCGGTGGACGGCAACGTACTGCGGGTGATGAGCCGCATTTTCGCGTTGCCGGAAATTGATCAGACCAATGTACAGACGGCGATCAAACAACAGGTGGCGGATAATTTCCCGCCAGGCAGAGAAGGTGACTATACCCAAGCGCTGATGGAGCTGGGGGCACTGGTCTGTATCCCCCACAATCCGGTCTGCAGCAGTTGCCCGCTGACCAGCAAATGCCAGGCTTATGCACAGAACAAGCAAAACCTGTGGCCAATCATCAAAGAGAAAAAACAGGTGAGGAAGACCAGTCGACTCGTAGCGGTGATCAGAAACGGTGAGTATATCCTCATGCACCAGCGTCCATCCACAGGACTCCTGGCTGGGTTATGGGAATTCCCCGGGGTAGAAGGCAGTCTTAAAAAGGATTTTGCAGCCAAATTTACGGATGAGTATGGATTGAAGCTGAAGATCGGCAAACATCTATTGGATGCCAAACACGTATTTACGCATCTGGAATGGGATATGAAGGTATATGAAGCATCCCTGACGAGCGACGATGATTGCAGCCAACGCACTGATTTCAAATGGATCCGTCAGGGCGAACTGGATCAATTGGCGATCCCCACTGCCTTTCAAAAAATCAAGCAGGCCCTATCATAACCATAGCAAAGCCTCCCCTCCCGGAGAGGCTTTAAACATTTTGGTTAACGACTTGATGTGTTGCGTAAGCTTACTTCAGTGAGGATACGGTTGAATGGTAGGCCCAGCCTTTGGTATCCATGTCATTGAGGAAGTCGGCTATTACTTTTATCAGCACTTCTTCCATCTTGCGGCCTTTTTCGGCAGTGGCCTTGGTGGGATCTCCGGTCGCACCGCAATCGGTTATTTCAGCGAAATTCCACTTTATTTCAATATGTGCCGGCAGGTGATCAGGTACGACTCCGCGCGCATATTCCATTTCTACCAGTTCAGGGAACAGACTGAGACCGATAGAGGTTTCACCTTCTCCGGCGTGTCCTAACCCATTCCAAACTTCAAATGTATCGGCCGGCAGCAGGTTGCCTGCAGCCACCCACCAGGCATCCAGAGAAGCGATCTTCACTTCGGGATATTGCATTTTTACCGCCCGGCTGGCAATTTCTATGGGAGCAATGTTTCCGTCATGTCCGTTCATAATAAAGATTTGGGTAATGCCGTTCTTGATGGTTGTGCTTAATATGTCTTTTAATACTTCCACTAAGGTTTCCGAGCGCAGCGAAATAGTAAACGGGAAATAACTGTAATGCTGGCTGTACCCTACTGCAATGGGGGGTAAAACCAGGAGCCCCGGGACCTTTTCGGCAACTTTTTTGGATAATTCATAGGATACCAGGGTATCGGTTCCCAGGGGCAAAT
>CAZRMB010000203.1:0-4636 GCA_964600925.1 uncultured Syntrophomonas sp. | reverse complement strand
CATCCCTGAAAGATCTGGAATTGGAGCGGCAGCGGCTCAAACTTGAAATCCTCAGAACGGAAGAGCACATTCACCGGGACTACCGGAAAATACTGGATGCATTTACGCTCAGGAATCTTTCGACAAGCCTGTTGGGCGAAGTTACGCACAGTGCAACATTTTTGGGCAAGGCGTTCACCTTTGGAAAAGCCCTCATGTCGAAGCGGAAGAAAAAGAAGAAACGGGAAGCCGAACAGGCTGGAGCTACGAATGAAAATTAGCGATTAGGGAGTTCACCCGTCCGCCTGTCCGCCCGTTATCCATTTGTTGACAGTGTCACTTCCCGATGAGTTTTTCGACCATCCGTTTCAGCTCGTCAATCTGCTGTTGCTGATCCCTGATCATTTTTTCCTGCTGATCAAGTTTTGCATCCCGGGCGGAAATCGCGGCTTCCTGGCCCTCCAGACGCCGGTTTTGTTCCGCGATCATGTCCTGCTGTTCCTGCACTGCTTTCACAAGCGGCACCACGAATTCGGCATACCTTAACCCATAAAGGCCATTGGCATTAGCGGGCCGGTCAACACCGCTGAATTCAAACCCGAGGCTCCTGGCTGCCTGCTCCACCTCCTGGGCGATGAATCCGGTGGTGACGGGCGACAGGGCATCGCCCGGGAGAAACTGCACGTCAGGATTCGATTCCCTGATCCTGCGGCGCCGTTCATTCACGCCCGTCGCCTCATTGATCTGTTCGCGGTTCAACCGGTAGGTGACCGGGCGGAGTTGCGAAATGAAGCTCAGCCCCGGTACATTCTCTGCAACATCTTCTTTTACCCTTGCATCGGAAATGTTGCTCCAGTTCACATATCCCCCGATCGAGGTGACAAAGACGTTGCCGATGCGTACCATGTTGCTGGCCGTTGCTGTGGCATCGATGCCGACACAGGTAGTGTTTGCATAGTTATTGGAGTTCGGGCCTGTATTGTATCCCAATGCCGTGTTATAGGATCCGGAAGTGTTGAGGGTTAGTGAACTGGCTCCGACTGATGTATTTTGCCATCCCGATGCATTACTGCCTAATGAATTGTATCCGACAGCGGTGTTTGAATAACCACTGACATTGTTGAATAAAGAACTTGAGCCCAACGCCGTGTTAACATACCCTGTGGTATTTGAGAATAAAGCATAGTGTCCGTTTCCGGTATTGTTATTTCCGGTCGAATTTGTTTCCAATGCACGGTATCCGGTTCCTGTATTGTGGTAACCGGTGCTGTTTGTCTTCAGCGTCCGGTACCCGATGGCCGTGTTGCTGTATCCTTTTGTATTCGACATGAGCGCTTTTGACCCGACAGCCGTATTGCACGCTGCCTCTGTGCTGTTCGTGGCGTTTATTCCGTTGTTGAGCAACGCCGAATCGCCGATGGCTACCAGGTTGCCCCTGGTTGTATTTGAATATAACGCCCTGGGTCCCATGGCAACATTAGAGTATCCGGAGGTGTTCGACCACATCGCCGTAAAACCAACCGCGGCATTGTTTGACCCGGATGTGTTGTACGTCAGAGCGCTGGAGCCAAAAGCCGTGTTGTACGAACCCGTGGTGTTTTCCTCCATGGCGCTGTTGCCTGAAGCGGTATTCATCGAGCCCGTAGTGTTGTCATACAAGGCGTGAATTCCATTAGCGGTATTGTGAGTGCCCCTGGTGTTGGAGTATAGCGCCTTAAAACCAGTCGCGGTATTGTACGACCCTTTTGTGTTCGCGAATAATGTTTTTGACCCGACTGCTGTATTGTAAACTGCCTCTTCGCTGTTTGTGACATTTTTTCCGTTGTTGAGCAACGACGAATCGCCGATGGCCACAAGGTTGCCCCTGGTTGTATTTGAATATAACGCCCTGGGTCCTATGGCAACATTGGAGTATCCGGAGGTGTTCGACCACATCGCCGTAAAACCAACCGCGGCATTGTTTGACCCGGATGTGTTGTACGTCAGAGCGCTGGAGCCAAAAGCCGTGTTGTACGAACCCGTGGTGTTTTCCTCCATGGCGCTGTTGCCTGAAGCGGTATTCATCGAGCCCGTAGTGTTGTCATACAAGGCGTGAATTCCATTAGCGGTATTGTGAGTGCCCCTGGTGTTGGAGTATAGCGCCTTAAAACCAGTCGCGGTATTGTACGACCCTTTTGTGTTCGCAAATAGCGTTTTTGATCCGACAGCAGTATTGGCAATACCTTCTTCAATTCCGGTAGTGATATTTCCGTTATTGCACAACGCCGAATCACCGACGGCTACCAGGTTGCTTTTGAGAACACTCTGGCTTAATGCCTTTACACCCAGTGCCACATTCGAATACCCGGAAGAATTGAAGAACAATGCGCTGCTTCCGATGGCCGTATTATTGTGGCCGGAAATGTTGTAGTATAGCGAACCATCCCCTGAGGCTGTGTTGTTCTCTCCGGTTGTGTTCTTATCCATGGAATAAAATCCGCAGGCGGTATTGGCAGTGCCAGTCGTATTGCTTTCGAGCGAGCGGCTTCCGATGGCTGTATTGTTTGAACCTGTTGTGACCGATGACCCTGCTGAGAATCCGATGGCTGTATTATTGTCGCCTTGTATATTGTCAACAAGCGCCAGAGCCCCTATGGCTGTGTTGGATGACCCCACCGTATTGGCTGATAAAGCGTGATGACCAAATGCCGTATTGTTGATACCGGCGCCATTGCTTGATAAAGTGAAATACCCGAAACCGGTATTATGCCCGGTCGAAGGGTCGATTAATCCTGACTTGATGTTGAATACCTTCAGGATCAGCGGCTGGTTGTCGGTAGTTCCAAGAAAATTTGTGGCCGGGTTCGTCCCGCTGTTGCCTGTCGTTTGCCATCCGGATGCGCTGGTGGTGAAAGGAGTCCAGCCCGAACGATAGTAGTAAAAGGTTCCGAGGGTGATGTCGTAAACAAGCAACCCCTCCGACGGTGAAACCAGTGCGATGCGCTGGGAGGTGGTCATCCGGGGGATAAGGAGGCCTTTGGCGGTGCTCTTCACATCGAGCATAGCCGAGTTGTCGGGTTGGGTCCCGTCGGTGTTGATACCGACCTGTGCGCAGAGATTCATGCCGGTAAACAGCATTAACAGCGTCATGCAAAAAACGATTAATTTGGAGTTCATAAAGGAGGGATTAGATATTAGTGATTAGGGATTAGCGATTAGCGTTTTCCATTTTCCATTTTCCATTTTCCATTTTCGATTTCTTTCACCCAACACCTGCGTCTGATGTTGACTCGGCCGACGTAATTTTTCCATATGGACACCACCCTCGAGTTATGTTCGAGGAGGGCATGGGTCCGGGCAATCCTGATCCCTTTCTCGATATAGGTTTTGGTAAGTTCATGATAGATTAACGCCAACACGCCTTTCTCCTGGTAATCGGGGTGAACCCCCACGAGGTACATGTGTACGGTATCGTTGACTTTCAGGGCCTTCAACAGGTGAAGAAATCCAAATGGAAAGAGGGAACCATTGGCCCGCCGGAGCGCCCTGCTCAAACTGGGCATGGTGACCCCGAAACCCACCACCTCATCCCGATCGTCGAGCGCCAGTGAAACAAAATCGGGATTGATGAAACTGAAATACTGATTGGTATAAAAAGCGATCTGCTGTTCCGAAAGCGGGACGAATCCATACAAATGCCTAAATGTTTCATTGTACATCCGGAACATTTTCATGGCGTATGGGTGCAGCGCCTTTGAACTCCCGACCTTCAGTAAGTGAAGCGGATACTTCGCGAGAACGATCCGGCTCATCCGTTCAATTTTTTCAGGAATTCTGAGAGGTACCTGAATTTCAAGTTGAATCCAGTCGGCAGCCTTCTGAAAGCCCAGCAGGTTCATATGGGAGGGATAATAGGGATAGTTATAAATCGCGGCCATTCCCGACAGCTCTTCAAATCCTTCAATCAGCATTCCCTCCGGATCCATATCGTTAAAACCCAGCGGACCGTGGATCCCGGTCATCCCCTTCGACCTTCCCCATTCTGTTACGGCGGTGATCAATGCCTTCGAAACCGCAGGGTCATCGATAAAGTCGAACCAGCCGAACCTGACGAGTTTCGCCTGCCAGATCTCCGCTTCCCGGTGGTTGATGATACCGGCGATCCGCCCCACTGGCACACCGTTTTGATAAGCCATCCAGTAGGCAGCCTCGCAAAATTCAAAGGCCGGATTTTTCTCCTTCGACAGCGTACGGAACTCATCCGATTTCAATGGCGGACACCAGTATCGGTTTCCTTTATAGAGCTGAAAAGGGAATGCGATAAACTGGTCCAGGTCGCGCCGGGTGACGATGGGTCTGATTTCGGTGCGGTCCATTGATTGATTGTCTGGGTTGGGATGCGTAAAGGTATTCATTTTTGATTACCCGCAATTGAATTATCCTTAATTTAGCCTGATGATCACGTAACACACTGCCATGGCTCTCAGCTGGAACGAAATTAAAGACCGCGCCATCCGCTTCTCGCGTGAATGGGAAGGCGAGTCGAGCGAAAAAGCGGAATCCCGGACCTTTTGGGACCAGTTCTTCGATATCTTCGGGGTCTCGCGCCGCAAGATTGCCTCGTTCGAAAAACCGGTGAAAAAGCTTGACGACAGCACCGGCTATATCGACCTCCTCT
>CAZRMB010000202.1:0-4653 GCA_964600925.1 uncultured Syntrophomonas sp. | reverse complement strand
ATGAACCTCATTGTTTTGGGTGTGCATTGCCCCTAAGTAACTTGACTTACAAACCGCTCATCGAAAGTGTGCTTCCCCCAACTGATTATTTAGGAGGGAGTATGGACGAGGATACTGTCGCACCTCCCAGCGCTGATGCAGCCCAATATATTGTGGACCTAACCCTTCCCGATGGTTCAATAGTTTCTCCTGAGCAATCCCTCACCAAAACCTGGCGATTGCAGAACACAGGTACCACAACCTGGGGGGCGGGTTACAATCTAGTTTTTGTTTCCGGAGAGCAAATGGGAGCACCACTTGATACTGGTATTTCATCCACGTCTCCTAACCAGACTGTAGACATAAGTGTCCCGTTTATGGCGCCTACCAGTGAAGGGGCACATTCCGCCTATTTTCATCTACGTAACTCTCAAGGCACTTATTTTGGCCCACGCATCTGGGTCAAAATCAATGTAATGACCAGCGGTGCGCCCGGAGGCAATATCACAGTCTTCGATCTGGGACCGGAATCTCCTTCATCGGCCACCCAGGTTCATCTGCTTGGACGAGCAAAATGGTTCCCCGAATTTCGGTCAATGCGCTTTATGATCGGAGATCAAATCATAGAAATGCCCAATTTCCGTGTAGTCGGCGACGAGGTCGAAATCAGCACAGACTGGAGTACTGCCAGCCTGGAAAGAGGTACGTATTCGATTGCCTTAGAAGTGGCGAAAAACGGCGACAATTCCTGGTCTAGCCCGGAACGCCAGGTAAAAATTTATACACTAATCGGCACTCCCATTCCCTTTAACCGGGCACCAGACCGCCCAATTTTATCCAGCCCGTATAACTGGTATTTAAAAGATACTGGCGGTAGTGCTGCAACGGTTGACTTATGTGTCCAACCTGCCAGCGACCCAGATGGAAATGCAGTATCCTACTGGTTTGAAATTAACAACGGTGCAGTAACCAGTGGTTGGGTTGGTAATTGTTGGACATATTCCTTCGAACCGGGGACATATCAATGGCGGGTAAAATCCGGAGACGGCTCAGCGTTTTCTGATTGGAGTGTGGACACCTGGAACTTTACGGTTGCAAAAGGTGGCGTATATATTGGTAGTATGTCGCTCTATTCCGCCAATTCCGATAATACGCACATTTGCGTTCCGATTACCTATGACGGCATATTGGCTCCAGAGGTTTATGCCTGGATTAATTTAGCCGCGGATGGTTCAGAAAACGGTGGGTGGAAATTACTAGATCATTACGGTCCGAACACTTCACCGGATTGCACTCTGTCCAATATGCATGGTTGGTGGATCCGATCACAAGACTACACGACCGGAAACCATGTAATCAGAGTGAACGCTGTCAAACGTGATTCGGGTGCCAACCAGACCAGTACGTATAATTACGATGTCGCATTCATGCGCCCACCTGCTCCGGTTCAGATTTCTCCTTCAACCTATACCAATAACGGTACAGCGTGGAATACTCCTACGATCTTGTTTGAATGGCAAGCCTCATTGAGAGCCAGTTCGTATACTCTACGGGTAAGTACCAATCCAAACCCCTGGGATGATGCAGCTCCGGTACTAAACCAGACAGTTGATGCAGATACTACTTCTTATACCCACACATTTGGGCAGGATTATGATCACCTATACTGGAGCGTGAAAGCGAACAATAGTGCAGGAGACGCAGATAGCGGCAATGGCATCTGGTTTATCATAGACAGGGGACAACCAACTTGTGTAGTGCAGCCTCTGCCGGTCATCACCTATGAAAATGTTTTTCAGGTTACCTGGTCGGGTATCGATCTTGGATCGGGTATTCGGACTTATGACATTCAATATCGCGATTCAGACAGGAATGAATGGGCAGATTGGCTTACTTTAAGCCCCGGAGATAAAACCTATGAGTTATTTAATGGGCAACCCGGGCATACCTATCAATTCCGCTGCCGGGCAACTGATAAGGCTGGCAATACCGGTAATTATCCGTTCACTGCAGACACCATAATTAATATCGATCCTGCTGCGCGCCCCGCAGAACCGTGGTGGAATCCATCATTTGGTTCAAAACGCAGCTTAACGGTTTTAAATAATATGTCTGGATTGACGCTTCCTGCTGGATATCCTGTACACATCCAGTTTAATTCCGGCACAATACCTTCAGCAGAAAATTTGTACACTGATTCCTTAACCGCCACAAAATGCGATGATATCCGAATCGTTTATAGTAATACTACAGAGCTTGATCGCCTCATTTTAACATGTACACCAAGTTTAATTGACCTATGGTTTAAGACACAAATTCCTGTCGAACCGAGAAATTCTGATAATTCATCGTATCAACTTTATTCAGGTAATTCATTAGCGGGAACTCCACCTTCAGACCAGCGAAATGTACTTTCACCAGAAAATGATTCCAACACGGTAGGGTTATGGTATTTTTCTGAAGGAATTGGCTCGACCACTGCCGATATTTCAGGAAATAACAATAATGGTTCAATAGGATCACTATTCTGGGTAAGCGACAAATTCGGTAATGCTCTGGCCCATTCAGACCCAAACAGTGGACCACCGGGAGTTTATATCCCTGGAAATGCGTCGCTTACATCCTCAGCGTTTACATTTGAAGCATATCTAAAGCGTGATAATTTTAGTTATGGTTTTATTGCATCGCAAGGACAAGCAGGTTCTGCGCGAGAAAGATGGTTGCTAAAACTTGAAGATGGAAAATTAAAATTAACCATATATCCGTGGGCTGGTGCTGGGGCGTCTGACGTAAAAACAGACTCAAATTTCTTGCCGGATTCAAACTGGCATCATATGGCAGTAACTTTTGATGGAAATCGAACGATCAATATGTATCGAGACGGATTGCTAGTGAAAAGCGGAATGCTGACAAATAGCGGGATTAACAACACAAATTACGATCTTTTCCTGGGTAGCAGTTTCATGCCTAGTGCAGAGCGCTTTTATGGAAAGATCGATCAGGTGCGCTACTCGAATATTGTCAGAACGTCATTCCCTCATGCTGCAATAGCAGCTGTAACGAATGAACCATCTCTAGCCGCTGGCGTTCTCATATTGCCTCCCATTGACGGTAATGCAGACCTAGCCATTCTATCTCTAAACGCCTATCCGAATGCATCCGGGGGAGTTTTGATAGAAGCGGTTGTAAAAAATCAAGGAGCAGTTTCCACAATAAACGGTTTCTATACAGACCTATACATGAATCACCTTCCTACTGGCGTGGGTGATTACGAAGGCAGCATCAGCTTCTGGGTCAATGATCCAATCCCTGCCGGTGGTTCTGTCACCCTAACCACAGTTTTTAATGATCTTGGCCAAACAGGATTGACTTCTCTTGCCCCAAGAGAAGAGTTCACCCGCATACTCTATTCGCAAACAGATTCGACAGGAGTGCTGAACGATCCTGAACGACAGGGTAATATCTCGGCTGGACTGGATGTGTGCATGGCTGCCCCCGATGCTTTTGAGAATGGAGACGGCGATTTTACTGGTGCCAATTGGATTGCGTCATCACAAGAGCATAACTTCGACCGCCTGAGTGATGACGACTGGGTGAAATTTGAAGCCGTTGCTGGCAAGGAATACTGGATCAGCACCAGCACTCTGGACAATTATGCTGATACTTACCTGTACCTGTATGCAGCAGACGGAACCACATTGCTTGCAGCAAATGATGATTATTCCACATCTCTGGCTTCACGAATCGTTTGGACAGCCCCAGATAATGGAATTTATTACATGAAAGCGCAGCAGTGGAATCCCCATCGAGCAGGGTGTGGCACATCTTACACATTATCCATTACCAGTCAGTTTATATACTTGCCTGCGATTATGAGATAGATTAATGGTAGCTCCCAAGCTTTCCGGCTAACAATACCGCCCTACACCGACAAATCATGTGTCGGGCGGTTTGCCCATTTAAAAATGGGGTCACAGGGCGGGAATCAATGTTTCATGATAATGGGCAACGAATTAGTGTGAAATTCCTTTTGCCTTAAGACCAGTTTACATAACGCCAGTTTTGGATTAGGCGCTGACATTCAAAAAGCGCCTGATGCCTAAAGAAGGATTGACAGGGCGAAAGCAATAAGTGATCACCGCACACAGCACATGATAAGGTAACATAAGTTTCGCACATTAAAAAGGGACATGGTCCTAAACACTAGGTAAGATGAAGTTGAGAAACCAAACCAATTAAGGAGAACAGAACCATGTCAAGTGAGATTTGGACAACTGAATGAGCAAGCGATCAGGACGTAACTAATAAATTTTGTTCATCAAAGCGTGCAGTAAATTCTGAATGGCTTGCTGGACGCCGAAGCAGATCGGCTGACCAATGCAAGGAAGTATGAGCGCACGGAAGGCAGACAAGACACGCGGGCAGGCCATTATCCGCGCAAGTTCCTGTCAAGCGCTGGAGAAGTTGATTTGGAAGTACCCAAATTACGCACCTTAACATTTGAGACTGCCATCATCCAGAGATATCAACGCCGGGAAACAAGCATTGAAGAAGCCTTGGTGGAGATGTACCTGGCCGGGGTGTCCACCAGACGGATCGAAGATATCACCGAATTACTTTGGGATGCCAAACTGAGTGCTGGGACGGTAAGCAGACTGAATGGCAAGGTGTATG
>CAZRMB010000201.1:0-4675 GCA_964600925.1 uncultured Syntrophomonas sp. | reverse complement strand
ACATTAATCGTGAAAGATACGAAAACAGATTAAGAAATTCAAAATCTATTTTTTATGAATGGAAACAGGATATCTGCACGGTTTCCGACCACAAGAATATGGGTTCCGTGGCAAGCAGGCATTTCGCATTTAGCGAGGTATTGGTTCGGTGCTCTGCACCTTTTGTTGTCTGATTCATTCCTTTGCTACAAATGGTCCGGTGCTACGCACCTGGTGTTTTTGTGGCATAATCCCATGCAGCTTGTCTGCCGGCAGGCATTTCAAATGTGAAATGTAATGAGAACCATTATCGCATTTCGGACTTTACAGTTCGCACTTGTTCTGTGGGTGCCCCGCCGAAAAGCCAATGGCAATTTTGAAACCGCTCCCTTTTTGCCTCACCTTCATGGTTTGAGTAAATCACAAATTTTCCTTTTATGCACCGGGCCTATCGCACTTCGCACTTCACAGTTCCTTACTCTGTTCCTTACTCCGCTGGAGCAAATATATCTTCCTGAAAAATCCTTAATTTTACAGGTAAAAAATGGAACCTTGAAAAGCAAAACCTTTTCAGGCAGCAGGAAGGAGCAACGTATGTTCGCACATCTTATGCTCAATTACGGCGTGATGATGACACATGGTTGCGTTGCTGGATATGTATGTAGTTTTTCTTATTATGATGAACAGAAATAGACACTTATTTGCAACCCACAGAATCATTCTTCTGGCGTTGCTGATGGTGCGAGCTTCTTTATCGCATTGTCAGTACCCATTCGAAAAGTACGCTGCAATATCGTATGTTGAGCATACTAATTGGGTGATGTATGACAGGTCTGAAAAGGAAAAGAAAATACATCATACAATCACCGTTCCGAAATTCTTCAGTAACGCTGACACGCTGACTGTACAACTAACTTCATTTATCGGTAATTGGGATAGCTCATATATCAGGGTTTATAGAAACAAAAAGCAGATTCAGCGTTTTTTTGAACCTATGGGATTTTCACAATCACAAATTTTTGAGCCAATGTTTACCGCCGATATTAATAGCGATGGGCTTACTGATGTAAAATTATTAATTCCCTATATGGGCTGTGGACTCGCTTCATTAAATGTTCGGGTAATTTACTTATTTCAAAAGGGAAATGGCAGTTTTACTAAAATTTCGTTTAATGATATGATGTCAGAAAATAATAATAGTATGGCAGGGAATAGACCTGAACGGGATTTTGATGGGGATAAAAACTTTGAAATCATTACAATGACCCTTAAAGGTTATGAAGGTCATAACTATTGGTTGTTTAATTTGTACGATTTCGTTGATGGGGAGTTGAAGAACGTCAATGTCAAGGATGACTATCCGATTATGATTCAGTTTTTGATTCGCGAAAACTATACAATCACAGACAAGCTCACAAGATTGAAAATGAAAGAATTTTCAATGCCACTGCCTGAACGCTACAACAAACAATGATTAACCCCAAGCCTTGTACTATTGAATAAGCGTGGCCATTAAAAGAATGGAATGCGTTTAAGCAAATAATCGTACGTTTTTTTGACCCCCGAAAAACAGGGAACGTTTACGGGGTTTTCTTAAAAGGTTAGATCTGAAACGCAAAATTCGAAATGTAATGGGCGAATTATCTCACGTTTCGCACCTCACAGTTCGCATTTGTCTTGGATTAGCTACGCTGATCCATTTTTGGGGGGACTTTACAACAAAGCCTGCGCGAACTGCGTTCGCTCTCGCTTTTTCTTTTCCTCTCCTCTGCTTGCAAACAGGATTAGCTACGCTGATCCATTGGGGAGGGGCTTTACAACAAAGCCGAAGCGAACTGCGTTCGCTCTCGCTTTTTAGCTTTCACTTCAGCCTTCAAGCAAGCTTGAGGCTTCCGTGAAAACTAAAAAGCCGCAGCAAAATTTGCTGCGGCTTTGTTGTAGCGGGGACAGGATTCGAACCTATGACCTTTGGGTTATGAGCCCAACGAGCTACCTCTGCTCCACCCCGCAATGTTTTGCAAAAATACAAAAAATATCACACCAAACCAAAACTACCGCAAATATTATCTTTCCGCATGTGTATCAGTCACTTCTACTCAAAAATGCCGGATTTCAGGCCAACAAGACGATCCCTTTGAGGTATTCTCCTTCGGGATGAAAGATGTTTACAGGATGATCGGGCCCCTGGGAGAGGTGATGCAGGATCCCGGCGTCCCTCCCTGTCTCGATAGCAGCCGCCTGGACGGCCGACCGGAACATCTCGCGGGAGATTGCCTGCGAACAGGAAAAAGTGAACAGGAGGCCTCCCGGATTCAGTTTTTTCATGGCTTCTGCATTGATATGGATATACGCCTGCAGGGCATTGTGGGTGACGGTATGCGTCTTGGCAAAGGCGGGCGGGTCGAGGATGATCAGATCGTACATCTCGTCGAGCGCCGGGAGGAACTGCTTCACGTCGGCAACGGACTCGCGGTGCATGTCGCCGGAATAGCCGTTCAGGGTGATGTTTTCCGCGGCGCGGCGAATGGCTTCCTGCGAGCTGTCGACGGAATGTACCATCGTGGCTCCTCCGGCAAGGGCATACACCGAGAAGGCGCCGGTATAGGAAAAAGCATTGAGCACTTTCCGGCCCCGGGCATACTGCTGCACGAGCTGCCGGTTGAGACGCTGGTCGAGGAAGAAACCGGTCTTCTGCCCGTTCACAAAGTCAACACGAAACCGGTGGCCGCCTTCCATGATCTCCGCCGCCTCACATTCGCCCAGCAGGAATCCGTCGGAAAAGCCGTTGTCTCCTGACTTCCCTTCGGCCCGTTCCAGGGTGGTGCGCAGGCTTTCCCGGCTTTTGTCATAGACCGCTTTCAGCCGGTCGCCGAAGATGGTTTGTAACGCCTCTGCCAGTTCCTGCCTCACCCGGTGCATCCCGGCCGAATGTGCCTGGATGACGGCTACGCCGTTGTACCAGTCGATGATGAGGCCCGGCAAATGATCGCCTTCGGAGTGGACCAGCCGGCATACATTCGTGCCGGGGAGATCGAACAACCCCATGGCTTTCCGGCGATCACAGGCTTCACGAAGCCGCTCCGTCCAGAAAAGGAGGTCCACCGGCTGCCGCGTAAAAGAGAATACCTTCACCGCGATGCCTCCGTGCTGAAAGTGACCGGTGGCCAGGTAATTTCCGGAGGCGGAGAAAACCTCCACAACATCTCCGTCAAACACCCGGGCAGGCAGATTTTTCACAGCTCCGGAGAAAATCCAGGGATGACGGCGCTGTAAGGCTGTTTCCTTACCGGGCTTCAATACTATTCGCGGATATCGTTCCATAAAAACAATTAATTAGCATCCTGTTCGTTATAAAAATACTACTAACCAGGGGCAAAGATGACCACATTTTTTTAATTAGTTGTACTTTTGCACCCAATTTAAAACCTGAGAAAAAAATGAAAAAGTATCTTGTTTTGCTTCTGATCCCGTTTGTCATCTCATGCGGACGTGAAGCCGAGAAAAAAGCCCAGGACCTCCAGTCAAAGAACGACAGCCTGATGAGCCAAACCCTCCAGAAAGATGAGGCGATCAACGAATTCATCGCTTCCATCAACGATATCCAGGGGACACTGGATACTATTAAGATGAAAGAAAACATCATTTCCCTGAATACCGATAAAGGGGGAGAAATGAAAGTTTCGGCCAAGGAACAGATCAAAAGTGATATCACCACGATCTACAGCATGATGTTGAAGAATAAGGAAACGCTGAACGCTCTTCAGAAGAAACTGAAGAAAACGAACCTGAAAGTTGATGAACTCAATAAGATGGTGGAACGTCTGACCAAAGAACTCACCGCTAAGAACAGCGAAATCGAAGCGCTGCGTGAAAAACTGGCCAAGATGAACATCCAGATCGATCAGGCTAACCTGCAAATCAACGACCTCTCGCAAACAGTGAAGAGCCAAACGGGCCAGATCGAAGAACAGACTCAGACCATCCAGAATCAGGATGTTGCCCTGAACACAGCTTATTATATCATCGGCACCAGCAAAGATCTGAAGAAGAACGGCATCCTGAAGAACGGGAAGATCCTCCCCGACTTCAACAAAGACCTCTTCACCAAGATCAACATCCAGAAAACCACCGAGATCTCGATCTTAGCCAAAGGCGCTAAGGTGCTGTCGAACCACCCGACCAGCTCTTACAAACTGGTAGGCGACAAAAAGACAGTGCAGTCACTCCAGATCAAGGACGTCAAGGCTTTCTGGGCCAACTCCAAGTTCCTGGTCATCGTGATCGATTAATTACCTCTCTGCATAAAAAGAAGAAGCCGCCCCGAAAGGACGGCTTCTTTTTTTTCGGCGGTGTCGCCGGCGTGGTCACTGAACTCCCAGGGTATCGTGAATGGGTCCCTGAGCCTGAGGTTTGGAGTAATCGACCTCTTTCACGAGGTTACCTGCTTCATCAAAAAACTGCCATTTACCAACCCGTTTGTCGCTTTGGTAAAAACCGATGTACCGGACCTTGCCGCTTTCGTAATAGGTGGTCCTTTTGCCATCATTCAGTCCTTCCTTGTAGTATCCTTCACTCCACTTATTGCCGTTTTTGTAGTACGACACCCAATACCCGTCGCGTTTGGCATGTTTATACCCGCCTGTCATCTCTACTTTTTTATCCTCATAAAAGAAAGTCTCCTTCACCAGTTCCCGGT
>CAZRMB010000200.1:0-4698 GCA_964600925.1 uncultured Syntrophomonas sp. | reverse complement strand
CATATTTGTCATGGACAAAATTTCCTGTCATGTTCTGTCATGGTATGGTAAAATAAATATCATTTTCCTGTATTGGGGAGGGATCGATAAGGATGGTTTTTGCTGATAAACTCACCCGGCTGATGAAGAATTTTAATGTCACCAATCATAAACTGGCGAAAGCAATCAGCGTCGATCCTTCGCTGGTCAGTAAATGGGTCAACGGTAAACGCACTCCCCCGGCTAAATCGCTTCATATTTATCAGATTGCTGAATTCTTTCTCAAGCTGCCCTACGACGAATATGCTCAGCCGTTACTGACGGAGATTCTTGCACAGTATTTTCCCGACCTGGATCTGGACAATTATATTGCCCGCAGAAGGGCTATGATTGAATGGCTGGCGGAAGAGAAACTGCCCCCCTTGGAAAAACTGCAGTCCAATCATGTGAAGGCGAAGACAACTTACGGAGAGAGTTTTGCTCCTTTAGCAGGTATGCCCGGCTATTATGAAACCTTTGCCGGGTACCAGGGAAAACGTCAGGCAGTAATAAGATTCCTGAATACGGTGCTGGAGTCCACGGGGACTGTCGAACTGTTGCTGATCAGTCAGGAAAACATAAAGTGGATCACGGAGGATGAAGATTTTTTATTAAAATGGAAACTACTGCTGGCCGAATCGGTCGGGCGCGGACATCGAATCAAAATAATCCATACCGTAAACCGTGACATCAATCAAATCACCACCATGATCAACAACTGGATGCCGATGCATTTGACCGGCCAGGTGGAATCATTTTATCATCCACGCTATGAAGAACCGGCTCTGCTCAAGTCCGTATTTATATATCCTGGGAAAATTGCCTTATTGGCTTTTTCAACTCCGACCAGCGAATCGGAATACACTTTTTGCTTTGAAGACAAGACGGTATTGCGCTTGATGGAAATTTACTACCGATCTTTTCTGGCCCAATGCCGGCCTTTGATTCGAGGATTTTCCGGTAATGAGATCCTGGATATAACTGCCGAAGTGATCGGCTCTCAGGTCAGACCGGGTTACTTTTACACCTTGCGGGACAGCCTGCTTTTGCATTCGATGCCGCCTGATCTTTTTGCCCGTATATTGGAACGAAGCAATTTAAGCAGAGCTGAAAAAGTCAAGCGTATAAAATTACAACGCCACTATACCGAATTATTTCAACAGTCAGTAAAATTTAATCGTTTTCGGGAGATTTGTCCCCTGGCAGCCATTGATATGTTGGTGGGCGAAAATGCTTATGCCTGTTCGAGCTGCGAGTACCTGCTCCTGGATGGAATTGAATTGACGGGCGAAGAGTTGAGGGAGTATCTCACTTGCATAATTACCGCTTTAGAGGAATATGAAAACTACGAGCTTATTTTATTCAGCACCCGGCCTTCCCTGATACCAGAAAATATCTCTTTTTATTTTAAGGAAGATTATTATGCCATGGTTTTTTCCAGTGTCGACCGGCCCTACGCCATTGAAACCGACGAAGCCAATATTTTGTACGCATTTGAAGATTATTTCGAGGAGATATACGGGCAGATCCCCATTAACAACCGCAGCAAATCCTGGATCATTGAAAAGCTGAAAAAAAGAATGGCGCAGATAAAATAACTTATCGGTACATGGAAGTTGCTTAACTACCGGGTAGACAGCTTGCTAATTTTCGCTTTTCTACCGGGTAGACAGCTTGGGGACGTACCCTAATTTTCACTTGAGATCGTTGGGTGACAATTATGGTACGTCCCCAACAGTCAACCCTACCGGGGGAATAATTATGCTATGTCCCCACAGTCAACTCCGTTGTTTAAATGAATTATAGCCGGGAATTAATTCCCGGCTACATCTTTTCCTGTTATTTTTATGAATACTTGACGCAGATGTTGCGAATGAGGTTGCCTACTTCTTCCACGTGGTCGGTAGCCATTTCGATGTGTTCGTAGACTTCGCGCCATTTTATGATTTTGAGGGGCTTGTCTTTTTCATTCTCAAACAGATCTGCAAGTCCGCTGCGATAGAGATTGTCCTGTTTGCGCTCAAGCTTTCTTATTTCTTCACAGCATTCAAAAATGTGCTTTTTGTTGCTTTCCACTTTATCGATCAATTTAAAGGCCCGTTGCTGTAAAAGTAGCGCACTATACAGCACTTCTGCCATTTCCCTGACTCTTTGATCAGGTTCGCCGGTTTTATATAATATCATGCGATCGATGATGCCGGTAATATAATCCAGGGTGGTCGATAATTTCTGCACCAGTTGAAGTGCGTCTTCGCGGTCAAAGGGCATGATGAAACTGGCATTGAGGCGCCCGACAAGCTGCTCGATGATCCGGTCTCCTTCATTCTCCAGATCAAGAAGTTTGGACATTTTAACATCCAAATCGCGATAATCGGCAATGATATCGTTGAGGATATCTCCTCCTCTTACGACGACGCGTGAGCTCTCTTCAAAAAGGAAAAACAGGTTTTCATCCTTTCTGCCAAACAGTGCCATTATTTACCCCCCAATCTTTATGCTTCAGCGGGATTTCTCCCGATACAAGCCGATGCACTTCAGCAAGCGCAAGCAAGAACCGTCCCCAACTTGCGCTTCTTACAAGGCGCGCAAGTAATCCGGTCTGAGGTATTTGCGGTCGTTTTTGTCGATCATATCATTGATCAGATTCAACATTTTTTGTTTGTCTTCGGGCAGCCTGCCTTTAATCGGGAGATAGTTGGAAGCGTGGTTGCTTCTGAACTCGGTTCCCTGCACCTCAAGGTTTTCGATCAAAATGCGCATCTCATCCAGTATCTCAAATGGTCCGGGCAGCTCAAACTCGCCTTTTTGCTGTTTGCGGTAGAGCTGGGTGCCGGGTACCAGCATCAAAGTCAAAGCACCGATATAATCGGGATTCATTTCGTTCATCATTTTAGCGGTATTTTTCTGGTGTTCAACCGCTTTGGGCGTACGTCCGGCCAACCCCAGCAGTATGGTTACGGACAGTAATATGCCGGCGCGGCGGATCTTGCGGCCTGCTTCCAGCATCTGATCGTAATCGGCACCTTTGCGGATCGCTTCCAGCAGTTCAGGATCACCGGTTTCAACACCCAAATAGGCAATGGTTATTCCCGCCGCTTTAAGCGCCGTCAGTTCAGACATTTCTTTATCTAATATACTTTCGGGGCTGGCGTATATACCCACATGCTTCAAACTGGGAAAAGTTTCATACAGGACTTCCAGGATCTCCAATAAATCGTCGGTGGGCATGGCCAGGGCGTCGCCGTCAGCCAGGAATACTTTTTCAAGATCTCCGTAATACTTTTTGGCCATACGGATATCTTCTTTTATATCTGCCATTTTGCGTACGTGGTATTTTTTATCGATATACATGGCGCAAAACGTACAGCGGTTGTGGGAACAGCCCACCGTGCACTGCAATATATAACTATAAGCCTCACTGGGAGGCCGGAATACGTTGCCTTCATATCTCATGGTGCGATTACCCTCCTACTTTTATGATTATAACAGGAAAAGCTGTGAAGATGACATATTTCTGATAGATAATTTTGTATACTTTGGCAAATTCGAGTATACTCTGCATAAATTTTGGGTTGTAAAATAATATTCATCGTCCGCATTTTTTGTGCATTTGTTACTCAAACTAATATTGTGCGAGGGATAAAGAGGAGGTTCAGATATTGGCCCGAAATCGAAGTATCATGTCCGAACAGCTCAAATATGAGATTGCCCGTGAACTTGGTGTCGATAATGTTGTTGCTACTCAGGGCTGGGGCGCAGTTAGCTCCAGAGATTGCGGAAACATGGTGAAAAGTGCTATCCAAATCGCTGAGCGCAGTATCAATGGCCAGAATAACCAGAACTTGCTGTAATCTATCTCGCACATATGAGTCAGAGGATTTTTCCTCTGACTCTTTTTGCTTCATATTATAATATGTTAGCTTTTCTGTGGTTTGCTTATCAACGTTAGTCTCTCTGAGGTTTATGCATTGACCTGCTTGGGGTGCGGTCTCTTGACTGATTAGCGTTGTTGCATTACCTCTCATCTGTTTCCTCGGAATCTTTGTCAAAGCCGCAACTCTCGTTTTTGGGTAACGTTTTTCTTTTCTAAACTGTAGCCGCTCTTGGCGTCGTTTTGTTCCGGCGCACGGCTGCCGCCTTCACCCCCGCGCTGGCCAAAACATAAACCTCTGCGGTTGATTTAGCCCTTTTGGGCTTCTAAGCCGCAAATCTCGTTTTTGGGTAACGTTTTTCTTTTTTAACTGCAGCCGCTCTTGGCGTCGTTACGTTCCGCCGCACGGCTGCCGCCTTCACCCCCGCGCTGGCCAAAACATAAACCTCTGCGGATGATTGGTCAGTGACTTTTAGTGATTTTGGGGGACTATGCCCGAAAATCACATGATCTGGTAGTTGGGAGCTTCTTTGGTGATTACTACGTCGTGGGGATGGCTTTCGGCCAGACCGGCGTTGCTGATTTTTATGAAACGGGTTTTTTCCTGCATTTCTTTTATATTGGCCACGCCGCAGTAGCCCATTCCGGCACGTAATCCGCCCACCAGTTGGAAGACGGTTTCGGAAACGGCACCTTTGTACGGAGTGCGGCCTTCGATTCCTTCGGGGACCAGCTTCTGGGCGTCTTCCTGGAAGTAGCGATCGCTGCTGCCTTCGACCATGGCACCCATGGAACCCATGCCGCGGTAT
>CAZRMB010000199.1:0-4699 GCA_964600925.1 uncultured Syntrophomonas sp. | reverse complement strand
TGTTCCCGGCTCATCCAGTAAACCACGGGACCTTGCTTCATCCCGCCATCTTTTAACGTTCTCACACGGCTGCCGTTGACCAGCATCTTGTCCCCATCTTGTTTCCTGCCGCCATCATACATAGCGCCTTCGATTAATTGTCTCCATGCCGCCCCGCTTTGACGATAAAGCTTTTCTGGACGTGAACGAAGGAGACGATGTCCCATGAACAGCCCGTCCCCTGATTCCGGGAACATTAAATTCAACCGCTTTTTTGAAATCAGTTACATCTTTCAGTTAATTCTTTCGGTTTTTTGTTTTCTAACTTTCCCGTGAACTGCTTGCCATTGGCACAGGTAAAAGTCCCTTTGCCCGTGAATCGGTCATCAAAAAATTCACCCTCGTATTTATCGCCATTGGCATAGGTGTAGATCCCTCTGCCTTGAAGATTACCATTGACCCAGTCACCTTCGTATTTGCGGCCATCTGCCCCGGTTAAAATTCCCCTGCCATGTGGCCTGTCATTAATCCAGTCACCTTCGTATTTGTCGCCGCTTTTCCAGGTGAAAGTTCCTTTGCCCTGTCTTTTGCTGTTCACAAATTCACCGACGTATCTATTACCATTAGCATAATGGAAAGTTCCATGTTTGGGATCGCCGTTAAACCAGTCCGCTTCAAGTCTACCGCCATCTGGTGTGGTATAAATTCCTTTGCCGTGCTGTTTGCCATTAACCCAGTCGCCTTCGTATTTGTCGCCGTTTCCATAAGCGAAGGGCGCTCTGCCGGTGAAATCGCTGGGAAGAGATGTTCCTTCAGTAAAACGATAACCGCGAGCTTGCATGCATAAATCATACAGCTCTCTGTTTGTTATAACTTCGCCTCTGGCTTGACCAGGCTCATAAAATATACCACCGCCGGTTGCTCCTCTTGCCTGATACTTCGTCTGCTGTGATTCCTTCATGCATTCAAACCTGTCCTTGGCGTACTCCTGTTGCGTAATATTAGGTTTATACAACATTTTTTCAGCTTTTATTACAGGATCCACCGTACAAGCCGACATGAGTGTAACTGTGAAGAAAACAGCAATGATGACAATCAGCGACAATATTTTTTCCTTAAGCAAGACAAACCTTTTCATATTTCCTCCTGAATATTAAGTTGTTTAAATAAGCAAATATTCCGTGGCCGCAATAGAAGCAGCCGGATAACACATTGGATTATTTGGATTAAAGCTTTTCATCCCTCACTCATGTCTAATAATGCTAAACACAAAATGTAATTTGAGAATCATGTTTATGCCGTTTGCAAGGGTGTGTCAAGTGGGTCAGCAACGACGCAACAAAAACTCCGACCATGGTGAAAGCAACCGCCAACTTTACTGCGGATGCAATAAACAGTCCAAACCCTGTTGAGGCATCGACTTTACCAGCGCGGAGCATGTTGTTGTGAACATATACTTACCGATTGCTGCGCGCCTGTTGGCGGCATGAAAAGAAGTCTCCGAGACTGGTGAATAAGCCTGTAGTACCTCCACCTGCTGCGGCAGGGGATTGCGTCGGGCCAGGATGGTAAATAAGTGGAATCGGCGATTTGCTTTCTTGAATGTTAAGAAAATAGACCTGGCCCTACTCGGTTCTTGACCCTACTCGGTTCTACTCGGTTTGAAAAGTGGTTTAGTTTCTCAGGAAGGGACTCTCTGGTTGATAATCACTGTACTCCGCTACTTAAAAAAATAACTGAATGCGAGATGAAACAGCTCAACCACTTCACTGTCCGCATAAAGGCGAATATTCCGGTGGCCGGCTGTCGGTTTTTCTCAACCTCAGACGATCATATCCGTCCAGGGCATGCCGTTCTTATTACCCATGACGTAAAGGGCCCATTTCCTGCAGGCCAGAAGGGTCGGATCAAGGCTCCCCTCACATCCGATGGCTTGCGGGTCAACTGCAACAATCTCGTAAATATGGCTGTCCTTCAGATCGATGACCTTCGGTTCGTCGATGGGACAGTAACCCCAGTCGTCGTACTGGTCGAGGAAGGGTCCCAGGGACTGCCAGCCCAATCCCGCTTCATGGAGGTCGTACATCCAGAGGTGGACCGTCCTTCTCTCTGAGTGGCAGTTGTAAAGAATCACGCTGCTCACGCCTGTGGCAGGCGGTGGCGGAACATTTCCGGACCCGCCGGGCTTTACGGAAGGCTCTTGAGGCGCCGGTTCACCTACTGGATTTAGGGAAAAATCATAGATATACTTCAGAGTCCCCTCTGGGTAATAAACGTTGTATCGACAGGGTCCGTCGCCTTGGTACTCTATTGCACCATTGCGAAAATGGCTCGTCCGGATTTGCGCCCATATCGGCCCATATTCCGGATCATGCTCGACTTGCTTCATCTGCACTGCTTCGTCCGTTGTGGGAAAGCCTAATATACCGTTTCCCCCGCCGAGCTTTGTCTCCCATAGGTGAAGCACCTCGTTGCCGACCCAATGAGCGTCCGTATCCTGAGACCAGTAGATCGCATAGTCTCCGAACAGGTGCGGTTGGTCCTGCAGTGAATAGGCGCAGAACCTGGTACAAAGGCCCCAGCCGCCATAGGTTCTGACCGTGTCGCTCACCGGGGTCCACCGAGGACAATAGGGGTATTGATCAGTTTTGGGATCGTCCGTCTGCGTGCGCAGCGCCTCATATTTTGTGCGAATCGGTTCCAGGACGGCAATTGCACCGGTGAGCGAGGTCCAGTAGATGGAACCGTACTGAAATCTTGCGTAGCGCATAAAGCCGTCCGGTGTTGTCATGGTCTCGGATTCCAGCATTCCGAGAGAACCGCCTTCCCATCCCAATTGCGCCCATTTATCCCTTATAGGTTTGTCTAGGTCAAAGGATGTCACAAAGAGGGTTCGCTCGGCGGCATCCAATAGAGAAATGGGAGGTTTGAACTTAAGGTAACGTGCAATCTGCGCGAAACTTGTCGGCCCGGTGGTAAAACCCAACAATAGAGCTACATCGGACAGCGAAGTCATGGTGATCCTCCTGTTCTGAATTTTATGCCTAGAACGGGCGGCCTAGAGCGGCGCCGGCTGATGGGCCAGCTTGCGTTCCAGTTCCGCCACCCTCTGTCGCAGGCTCCGGATCTCCGCCACGACGTCGATCACCTCAGGGGCATTCTGTTTCCCCGGTAAAGTAGCCATCCCGCTCATGGTTGTCGTTGCGATGATCGTGCTGCCCGTCACCCCTCGCTGTGTGGGCATGGGTCCGATGGTTATGGTCTGATGACGAGTCGGCCTGGCTATCGGGTGGACCCCGAATCCGCCCGCCGGCGGGCTGCTGATGATAGCGACATCATTGCCTACGGTGAGGTTCTCCACAGCGACATTCTGAAGCTTTGCGTTCTGTCCTTTCAGATCCTTGCCAAGGTTCAAATCTCCGGACACTTTCAGATTACCGCATGCCTCGGTATGGTCCGGGTAAATGATTAAGCCGCCGAAATCGCCATTCTCCAGCTCAACGCCGATCAATGTTTTGGGTGAATCGACAGCTATCTGACGCCCGCGCACCTCGACATCGTGAAAATTGAGGTGTTCATTGATGCCGAGGGTGTCATGTCCGGGACCTTTATCACTGACTTCAATGGCCGAGCCCGTCGGGACTGATCCCGGCTGGCCCAAACTCAGCGCAGTGCAGCGTAGCGAGATGGGAGCGTTGCATTCTACGAGGACGCCGGCATTCCCGCCGAAAATCCGGACGCCGCCTTTGTAGTCTGCGTCAAAGTTGATGGTGAGCGCATCGCCGCCGTCATGGACCAAGGCGCGGCGGAATGCGGCTGGGTCGGTTCCCGGACGCCTTTCTGTAGCATCAAGCAGAAAATCTGCGGCTTCTACCTTGACTTGGTTGTCGAGCAACTTGATATCCGAACTCATCGTAGTTTCTCCTTGGTCTGTTTGATCATATTCATTTTAAATGGTCTAACTTACCTGGCTTAGGGAAATCATCACGAAGCTGCTAGAAATTATTAAAATTATCATATAATTCTATGCAACAATCAATATCATTCTTCGCGGCCGCATCTTGATGCGGGAGCTGAGTCTATCTCATCTCCGGCATCAGCATCCATGTGAGGTTTTAAGTATTTATTTAATTGATAAGAACTTCCTTTTTATAGGATCGAGTATATTAAGCGAGCTCTTGTGTGTCAAGATGATTCGGGGCATAAGATATAGGGTGCGGATATCCATGATAAGAAAAGTCAAGAGGAAAAATCAGGGGCATACGAGTTTTAACGACGGAAGGCGTTGAAAACTTTAAAAACAAAGCATAATCGGTTTATTTTTGATTTAGTCAGCATCTTGTAAACCTGCACAAACACCCGAAAATCATTCCTTCTCAAGATAGCTCCGTCTGCTCTTGAATAATATTTTACCCAGCAGAATGTCCGGCCGGAAACTTTTTTTCATTTCCGCAAAGGTTCTATCCCCGCGCATGATGCGGCAGAAGATGTCCCATTGATAATTTGAGTTTTTCAGTACTCTGAACGCGAGCGGCGAAACATGGTTGAATATCCTGGATAACTGATAGGCTGTCGCGAATTCGGGCATAATCTCTTTGTCGATGGCTTTTTCATATTCATCTAATGAAATTTCTTTTTCGAGAAATCTGCTGATTTGGCGGGCGGCGATGCCGGCGCTTTTGACGGCATAGAATATTCCTTCGCCTGTCCAATAATCGGT
>CAZRMB010000198.1:0-4752 GCA_964600925.1 uncultured Syntrophomonas sp. | reverse complement strand
TTGTTCCCGGAATCGGCTTTTCTCCGGACAAGATGCTCCAGGGGCGGCTCTTCTCCTACGGCGATGCGCAACGCTACCGCCTGGGAGTGAACCATCACCAGATTCCGGTCAATGCTCCCCGTTGTCCCTACCACAGTTATCACCGCGACGGGTCGATGCGGGTGGACGGTAATTACGGCAGCACTATCGGCTACGAACCCAACAGCTTTGGCGAATGGCAGGAGCAGCCGGAATATGCCGAACCGCCGCTGAAGCTGGATGGGGCTCCGGCAGACCACTGGAATTTCCGTGAAGACGATGCCGACTATTACACTCAGCCCGGCAAGCTCTTCCGGCTCATGAGCGCTGAACAAAAGAAGGCTCTCTTTGAAAATACGGCCCGCGCCATGGGAGATATAATGAAGGAAATCAAGATTCGTCACATCTGCAATTGTTATAGGGCCGATCCCGATTATGGAAAAGGCGTCGCCGATGCCCTGGGTATCGCGATGAGTGACGTTAACGTATAGAAAATTGTCAGCCATTAAAGGATTACAGCGGCGGCGCTTTTTGCCGGCGCTGTAATCCGTCGAATGAAAGTGCTTTTACTTTTTTAACGCTTCTTCTGTGATTGTTCTGGCTGATTGCAGATCATTCTCGACTGATTTCTCTGAAAGTTTTGCAGTATCCGGACATTGCTTTTGTTTGCCGTCATTACTTTCAGTCATTGGTCATCTCTATAGATTAAACATAAAACTTTTGTGGGAAGTACCATCCCTATTTTTCAAGCACTTCTTTCACTTCACTGATAAACCTGGGTATATCATTTATGGGCTTGATAATATATTTTAATACTCCCAGTGTCTTGGCGGTGATAATTTCATCTTTTCTTGATGTAGAGGTCAAGACAATAAATTTTGCATCAGGTGTTGATTCTCTGATTTCCATAATGGAATCCAACCCACCCATAACTGGCATGACCATATCCATTATGGTGAGATCGGGTTGAAATGATTTATATGTTTGCACGGCATCAGCGCCATCCTTTGCTTCTTCAACCTCGTAGCCTTCGTTTTCAAATGTTTTTCTCAGAAGCTTTCTTATCAGTGCCGAGTCGTCAACGAGTAAAATGCGGGGTACATGACCACATAATTTAGAAGTTTTGCTGAAGGAGACTCTTAAAACAATATGTCCTACTGTAAGAGACAAAATGATCATAAAAGTTTCGGATGGAGCAGAACTATATGAATCAACATCCGTATCGCTGAGTGAAATTGGTGGGCCAAAACGGACGGGCAGGCCTGACTGATCCCATTCAGAAATGGTACGGCCAACAAATGTGTTGACGAATTCCCCGAGAATATCTTTAGCCTGGTCGTCAAGTTGCGTAACTGGTGGAAAGCCCATGTTCTCTGCAATGGCAGAGGCCACCAATATCGCCATTGTCTTATTATTAAAGCCCAGCATCACATACCCTTTGAGGACTTCGTCTAAATGTTCATATTCCACAACATGGGCAACGGCAATGTCAGCCAAGAGCCTTTGCTCTTTTTTAATGTTAGTTGAAACCACCTTTGTTTTTGCCATATCCTGAAAGACGTCGGCGCACCATTTAGCTAGAATTTGAAGATACTTAGTATACATGTAAGAAGAAGAGCCTTTCCTTTTGCTAAAAAACCATTGTCTTATTCAACCCTTGATAACCATTTGAAAAGATTAGTAACATTACTACGGTTAGTCCGGTTGTCAAGACAATTTTAATGACGAAGTCTGTCTTTGGCGGCTTATTATTCAGGATCGCTGAATTCCCATATAAACAGATTATTCAATGTGTGCTTTGGCTATTTTTAAAGCAAGATC
The DNA here is from genome assembly GCA_964600925.1 of uncultured Syntrophomonas sp. GTDB lineage: Bacteria > Bacillota > Syntrophomonadia > Syntrophomonadales > Syntrophomonadaceae > Syntrophomonas_B. The sequence goes on along the minus strand of CAZRMB010000198.1, from coordinate 2,913 downwards.
TTTATTTTTCGTGAAAAAAGTCCACTCCATTCCCGCTGCGTGGATACCGGCCTTCTTGTCCTGTCCCCGGCAATAGTACCAGTGTCCATAGCGCTCAACGACTGAGAAGGGATGGTTTTCCGGACATAGAAATCCGCAAGGTCTGAACTCCTCAAAAAAAATCGTTTCATCGGGGGGCTCATCATAGGACATCTCATCAGGCAATGTGATTTTAGAAACATCAAAACCGTCTGCTTCCTTTTCATCCAACCATTCTGATATACTCATAATCCTGACTCCTATCAAAAGCGTGATGATGAAATATACAGGCAATTCTGTCTGATTTGCAAGATTAAATGAAATCCCGTATTTTTTATGCTTTCAGAAACAGCCGCCAACCAGCCAGGATAGAGCCGGGGATGAAGTCCAGTGCACCGGAGGCCTCGGCGACAGGAGTGAATCCACAAGAGTCGCAATTGATTGCGCCGCGGCTTTTTACATAACAGCCTTTGGTGATTGTGCCGTCCGGATCAACATTGATCAGGATATCGTCATGGCAGCGCCAGCGATTTTCAATCATGGCCTTCAGCCGGCCCGAGGAATTCAAAATGGGGAAGCCCCGCTTTTTCAGTTCGATTAATTTGTTGATAACGGCAAGGCGTTCTTCGGCGGACAAGGCCAGGTCATCTTCTCCCTGATTATAAGGATAGAAAAACTGGAAAGTCATTCCCTTTACGGTCGGCATATTTTTTACAAGATCAGCCAGGGATTCCACATCCCGCCAGTTGAGGCGATTCAAGGTGCAATGGATAAAAACCAGGGGATGTTTGGTGGCTTGGAGGTTTGAACACACGCGTTCAAACGAATTGCTCCGCAGTTTATCGTGGGCTTCTTTCATGCCGTCAAGGCTGATCCAGAGAATATCGGCGGGAATATCCAACGGCAGCGTTCCGTTCGTTGTCACCGCGACGCGCAGGAAATGCTTCCGGGCATGGCGGACGAGGTCGTGTAGACGATACAGGCCGTCCCGCCACAGCAGCGGTTCGCCCCCTTCAAAAACGATGAAACGCGTTCCCATCCGGCTGAGAGATTCCATAGCTGCGACGGCTTTGTTCCAGGATATCCGGCTGTTTTCATCGTCGGCGCGCAGGTGAAAAGGGCAGGCCCGGCAGGCAAGATTACAGCGGTAGGTAATTTTAAAGCTCGCCAAGAGAGGAATCTTGCGTCCACAAATTTTTCGCTGAAAATAAAAGCTCACGAGATCGAACGGCCATGCACGATGCATAATCTTCATTTATAAAATATAGCCAACCATATTGTGTCCTGATCAGGATCAGTCCACTCTACCCGGTGCCGCGAGTGCCGGGGAATCAGGACATAATCACCGGGATGCAAAACAACCAATTCTTCTCTTCCTGCAAAACGCAAACCGGCGCTTCCCTGTAAAAGAATCACCCACTCGTTTTCATCCTGATCATACCAGAAACCGTCCGGAGAATGATGCCCGCGGGATAAGATTCTCTTCATTATGAATTTGCTTCCCGATGCTATTTCCGCAAACAATTCATCAGGTAATTCCCCGGGAATATTTTCAAAAATATTATTTTTAATGATCATTTTATCAGATTCTATATCTACCCTTTAATGATCTTCCTGATTGCCTGCCACATATCCCGTTCCAGTTCAGAATTGAAGCCATACTTTTCCATGTACCCGTCTAAATGCTCATGCCTTTTAAAGATTTCATCAATGGATTTTAACTTTTTATGCAATTTGGCATTTTCCTCTGCAAGCGTTTCCACTTTTTTTAATGCCTCTTCTGCAATTGCTTTGGTTGATTCCAACTCATTTTCCATCGACTTCTCTTGGAGATGCTTATGTGGCTGTTGTTCTTTGAATGTGCTTTCAGTCATTTGATACCTCTGTTTTATTGTTTAATGCATCGTCAATAACTTTCCATTATTTCATTATTTTTATCATTTAGCATCGGGGACAGCAACACAGAAGTGAATCCAATCGCAGTCATTTTCGACTGATGTTATCAACTTAAAATTCGGATATTCCATTTTTATTTTCTTTTGAATTTTCCTGTATGTTTTCAAAGAAGACTCATAACCTTTCTTATCCTCTGGCAGAAGAACAATCCATCCAAACTCAGATTTGTCAGCGATACCTGCCTCGTTATAGAACCTTACGATGCTCATATCGTCCATAATTTCTAATGGACTTAGACATGTTTTAATTTCCGCACTTAAAATAAATTTTTTACCTGTATCAGGGTTAATTTCTTTATAGCGTATGGATAAATCCGCTGATAAATTCTTCGCCTTGGATTTTGAACCTCTCAATATTTTTTTCTCTGTATCTTTTATATTAGAGAAATGGTTCTCAACCTCTTTTACACTAACTTTCTGGTCAGTATCGGTAAAGTGACCATTAGTTCGAATTTCCAAATCATCGTCCGATTCAATTATCTTATTAACTAATTCTACAAGGACCCAATTTTCAAAATTTTTGATACGTCCTTGCTGGGTAGGTATTTGTTTCCGCCAATTAAATAAGGTTTGTTTGTGCTGTTCAATAACGGTTTTCAAATATGGCATAAGCCAAGAACCGTTTTCTATTTTCATTAATTAGTCCCTTTCTTTTTATGCCTTTCCCATTTTTTTTGAAAATATTTGTGGTTATATACATTACAAAGTATATCGTGGCAATAACGATTGGAAGTCTAAGGATGTTTTAATTCTTGAAAATAAAAAGGATGTTTTCTTTAAATCTTTTTCTTGCTTACCAATCATTTGCAGACAGTTGTCTGATTTATTCTCGACAGATATTTGTCGTGCAGTCTCGCCAGCAAAATAGTTGCAACAGTCGCACCGATGAGACACCAGAACATGTCGGTCTGCGTATCCCAGATGTAGCCCTGTGTTCCCA
>CAZRMB010000197.1:0-4788 GCA_964600925.1 uncultured Syntrophomonas sp. | reverse complement strand
CTTGATTTATTTTACCGACAAAACCTTGTTCAGGAATTCCATGGTTCTGGGATTTTTAGGCGAGGTGAACATTTCTGCCGGAGGTGCTTCCTCCATAATGATCCCTTCATCCATGAATATCACTCGATCCGCCACATCTCTTGCAAATCCCATCTCATGCGTTACGACAACCATCGTCATTCCCATGGCGGCAAGTTCTTTCATGACCGATAAAACTTCTCCGACCATTTCCGGATCCAAGGCTGAAGTGGGTTCATCAAAAAGCATGATGTCCGGCTCCATGGCCAGAGCCCTGGCAATCGCCACCCGCTGCTGCTGACCGCCGGAAAGCTGTCTGGGCATAACATTCACCTTGTCCGACAGACCAACTCTTTCCATCAATTCAACCGCTTTTTGTTCGATCTCATTTTTGGTACCCAACTTCAACTCCAGCGGAGCCATCATGATGTTTTGTTTGGCAGTAAGATGCGGAAACAGATTAAACTGCTGAAACACCATGCCGATATGTCTTCTGACTTTGTTCATGTCCACACCGGGATTGGTGATCACGATATCATCAACCGTAATTTCCCCCCCGGTCGGTTCCTCCAATCGGTTAATACACCGCAGAAGCGTCGACTTGCCTGAGCCGCTGGGCCCAATCACACATACAACCTGTCCTTTATCAATTTCCAGGTTAATCCCCTTCAGCACATCCAGCTTCCCAAAAGATTTATGCAGGTTATTAATTATAATCTGAGCGGTCATATCTGTGTCCTCCTCTCAACTGTGCTGGCGATCTTTGAGAGAACAGCGATCAGCACAAGGTAGAAGAGCGCAACCCAGGTATAAGTAGCAAACGATTCCATGGAACGCCCCACATAAATTTTCGCCTGATACATGATATCCGCAAGTCCGATAACGGAAATAAGCGAGGAGTCCTTCAGGGTGATAATAAATTGATTGACCAGCGAGGGCAGACAGATACGCAGCGCCTGCGGAAGAACGACCTTACGCATAGCCTGCCACTTTGACAGGCCAAGGCTTCGGGCTGCTTCCATCTGACCTGGATTAACGGCGTTGATCGCCCCTCTGAAGATTTCTGACATATATGCCCCGGCGTTCAGCGTCAGGGTGATGATACCTGCAGAAAACGGGGTAAATCTCAGATCGATCCCCAAAAACTGAAACAGTTGGGGGATAGCGAAATAAACATAAAAAACCTGCACCAGCAACGGGGTCCCCCTGATCAGCCAGACGTATATTTTTGAAATCCATTGCATGGGCGCTTTATCTGACAACCCCATGAAACAGGAACACAAGCCCAGTATAAACGCCAGCAGAAGTGACAGTAATGTCACTTCTACTGTAATCCAAAGACCATTAAACAACAACGGATTAACTTCGACAAAGACTCTTCCTAATTCCATTTTTCTCCTCGTTATTCAGCGGAAATATATTTATCAATAATTTCCTGATATTTCCCGTTGGCTTTGATATTTTTTAAACCTTCATCAAACATCTTCAAGAGGTCAGTATTTTTGCCTTTTAGTACTGCAAATCCGTAGGAAGATCCCTTTTCCATATCGGTGACCATCTTCAGACCATTGCCCTGGGAGATGCCGTATCCCATGACCGGATAATCTTCAAAACATGCTACTGTGTTACCTGTTTTTACATCTTCATACATCAAGGGCGACTCATCAAAGTACACCAGATCAAATCCATTCGCATCTTTGATCGATTCGGCAAAAGTAGCACCTTCAGTTCCGGTTTTAACGGCTACTTTCTTTCCGGCCAGATCCTTGTAGGACTTGATGGTATCATTGGCAGCGCTAACCGCCATGACAACCCCAGAATCATAGTAGGGTGCAGAGAAATCATATTTCTTCTGCCGTTCTGCAGTAATGCTCATCCCGGCGATGACCCCGTCCGCCTGATTTGACTCCAGGGCAGCCACAGCGGCATTAAATCCCAGCGGGCTGAGTTCATATTTAAAGCCCTGATCAGCAGCGATCGCTGCCAAAATTTCGATGTCGATGCCTACATATTTGCCGGCATCATTCTGAAATTCGAACGGTGCAAACGTGGTGTCCGTTGCAATTTTATACACGGTAGCATTCGCCTCAGGGGCAGCTTTTTCCGATCCTCCCCCGCAACCAGCCAAGACTCCGACCGACAGCAACAAGACCAACAGTAAACCCAGCATCCTTTTCATTCAGTATCACTCCAATTCCATTAATAAATTTACATAAATTATTATACAGCAGTATCGATAAAATAAGTGAATTACTTTGAATTGGTATCTGTTGGGAATAAGATAAATTCGCGATGTGCGGTAAAAAATACTTTTTATTTTGAACACGCCCTTTTTGTTCATTTTAACAAGCATAATATTTTTAATTTAGGTCAACCTAAAAGAGGAAAATCAACTTACACAGAAAGGAGTTAATAACGTGACTGTAAACCAAATGGAGCTTCAAAACCTCAGACATTTGATCGGGGGCCATGCCACCGCCGAGAAGAAATTACGTTTTTTTTCTTCTCAATGCCAAGATGCCCAGATCAAGCAAATGTTTGATCAGGCTGCACAATCAGCCATGGATACCCGTAATAAACTCATGACATTTTTGCAGTAAGGAGGGAATAATGTAATGCCACAACAGATGCAGGACAAAGAGATGGTTAATGATATATTGGCTTCAGTAAAAAGCAGTTTAGCAACGTATGCCCATGTGATAGGTGAAACTTCCAATCAGCAAATGCGCCAGACGATCCAGCAGATCAGAAATTCAGACGAACAGTTCCAGTATCAGCTTTATCAGATGGCTGAGCAAAAGGGGTTCTACAAGGCTGCCGCGCAGGCTGACCAATCTGATATTCAAACTGTAAAATCACAACTGGGTTAATCAATGTCTCGGATATAACCCGTGACATAAGCATACAGCCAATTAAAAACTCGGGAGCCGTTTAATGCTCCCGAGTTATTAGTTTGCTCTTTTGGTTCGGTTTGAGCGGGGTAATCCGATCCTGGGGCGATAGCTTTTACGGCTCATCTCAAAATTGTTGATAGCTTCATAGACCTCGTCAACTTTATGCATGGGCACTTCAACGTAACTGGTATTACTGTGTATCTCAATATCACCCACCTGCCTTGGGGTCAGGGAAGTATTTGCACTAATATACTCCGCCAAACGGCGGGGATTCATGCCCTGCGCACGACCTAGCGGCAGTTCAACATGAGCTGTATCATAATTGGTTGCCTCAATTTCAGCCAATTCCATTTCCGGTTCACCTGCAGCAATTATCTTTAAGGCAGCTGCCAGCAGCGTTTGGGCGTCATTTTCTGCCATAAGCCGGCCGGCCATTTGCAGATAGATGTCCAAATCCTCGCGGGCCGAATCCAGCAAGCGTCTGCTCAGGCTTTCCTGTCTGCTTTCCATGGCATCCTTTAATGATGGCAGGCTGCGGCGCATGATTTTTTTGCCGATATGTTGTTCAATGATTCTTAATTGTCTTATTTGGCGAGGTTCAACAAAAGTTATGGCCATTCCGTCACGGCCGGCACGACCGGTGCGGCCGATGCGATGCACATAACTGTCCGGATCCTCAGGAATATCAAAATTAAACACATGACTCACCATTTCGATATCCAGCCCCCGGGCGGCCAAATCCGTAGCTACCAATATGGAAACATTTCCTTTGCGAAAACGTTCCATGACATTGTCTCTTTCCCGCTGCGTCATGTCACCATGTAACGCGTCGGCATCATAACCTCTTTCAATCAAAGCATGAGCCAGCCCATCTGCACCCTTTTTGGTACGACAGAAAACCAGACTGACGGTTGGCTGATCAACATCCATCAACCGACAGAAAATTTCTATTTTGTAACGCGGGCTTACTTCCAAAAAGTATTGCTGGGTGAGCGGTACGGTCAATTCCAGTGATTTAATCAGGATAATTTCCGGATCATGCATAAATTGGCTGCCTAATTTGCGAATATTTTCATCCAATGTTGCGGAAAAAAGAAATGTTTGCCGCTCATCCGGACAAAATTCCATTATTTTTTCTATGTCCGGCAAAAATCCCATATCCAGCATTTCATCTGCTTCATCCAGGACCAAAAAGGATATTTTTGACAAACTTATATTGCCGCGCTGCATGTGATCCATCAATCTGCCTGGCGTGCCAACCACCAATTCCGGTTTACGATTTAACGCTCTGATCTGCAGTTCGATGGATTGTCCTCCGTAGACAGCCATTGAATGCAGGTTCATGCCCTTGCCCAGTGAATTAATTTCTTCGGTAACTTGTACCGCCAGCTCACGGGTCGGACAAACAACCAATCCCTGCAGTCCCCGACCGGGTATCATCCTGTTCAACATGGGGATGCCGAATGCCGCTGTTTTTCCTGTTCCGGTCTGGGCCTGCCCCATTACATCATGGCCTGCTAAAGCCGGTGGAATGGCTTTTATCTGAATGGGAGTAGGTATCTCAAAGCCCTTGCTTTCAATCATCTGCAGCAATCGAGGCTTTAATCCCATGTTTGTAAATGTGTCGGTGTACAAATGGTTTCCTCCTTTGTGACTATGAAAACGTACTGATTTAAATTACACAAGCCCAAGCTTGCTGATTACATATTCTTTGTCTGCATAGAATCCTGTTGCTTCTATACCATCGCAACGGTTGTAATTATAGCACATTTTACGTATTACTGCTCATTTCCCGCTGCTTAACAACACCGGTTCCCCGTTACTCGATTTTATTGGTACGGCGCCAAATATGCATGGCGGATGCTTCTCTGATCAG
>CAZRMB010000196.1:0-4832 GCA_964600925.1 uncultured Syntrophomonas sp. | reverse complement strand
GAAAGACAAATTATCTTCGAAATTCCCAAGGAGCAACAGGGTTTGGCTGTGACCAGAGGCCTATTTTTTGAGAACGGGCTATGTTTTCTAATTTAGCCAGCTCGGGGTCAGAGTTATATTTTTTAAAATGCCAGGCCATACCCTGTTTTAGCAGTTCTTTATTTACGCATATATTATCTACATATACATAAGCCAGGGTGCGGCCATAGCGATCCTTGCCGGTTTGCTGTACACGGACATCTTTGCCGAAGCACAGGGCGGAGGTCGCCTGCTTTGCTTTTTGCCCGAAATCCTGTTTTAGTTCCGGGCAATCGATGCCTTCGAGGCGGACTTTGATTTGTTTGTTATCGGATGTGAGTACTGTGATGCTGTCGCCATCATGGACACCGATAACTTTAGCTTTGAAGACTGCGAGCTGGAGAGCGAGAAGTAAAATGGGTATGAAGATTAGTTTCATTATTAAATAGTTTAAGAGTATCCAGATAATTAAAACAAAAGTTTTGATTCAGGAGATTCGAGGCCATTAAGAAGATACGAAGTTACAGCCTTCCAGTTAGGGAACCTTGTTGAATCAAACCGGATCAAGGTGCCTTCGAAGGCATAGGCACCATTCCTATCGCGGTCATCTACGAGGTAGTGGCCTTTATTGAGATTTTTGTGGTGGGTGATGATGAGCCGTTTGTAGGCTGATTCACCAAGGTATTTTTTTACCCACAGTAATTTGTCGGACCAAGCTGAAGGATTGTTCCAAGGAGCAGTAGTGAGAATGTAAACATCGAATTTTTCTGACAAAACTTTGAATGATTCAAGGGCTCCTTCGACAGGATCCATGAGCGAAAAAATGCCAGGAATGTCATCCAGGTTGTTTTCATATTTTTCAAGAATTTCAGGATTGACACGAGCAAGCGCTGAAGGGAAGTCGACCAGGACATTGTCCATATCGATGTATAGTATCTTCTTCATGAAATAATCCTGATTTATGAGTTGAGAAAAGAGATGGCTTTCTGATACTTTTCTATTCGCTGAAAGTCTTTAGCCAAAGGTGTTTTGATACGGCTGAGCTGTGAATTATCATGCAGGTCGGCAAGCTTGACAGCAAGTGCCAGAGGGTTGGGTTTTATGCCGGCCAGGTATTGCTCATAGGAATCTGTTTCCCGGTGTGTGAGGATGTCCACTGCCTGCAGCACCTCATCGGGGAAGCCGGCAAGCTTAAGATCTCCGAGGGTTGTATTGCTGTCTTCGACTACATCGTGGAGGACGGCAACGAGCTTTTCATTTTCTGTTTTCATCTGCATCATGAGGCGGAGCGGATGCAGGATATACGGCGCTCCTGCTTTATCAATCTGGCCAGCATGAGCTTTGAGAGCGATGGAGATGGCTTTTTCAAGGGGGGATTGCATATTGGTGGTCTGAGTGTGAAGTTAAGAGGCTCGCGACAGGAATCGCGCCATTGGAGGACACAAAAAATTTATGGAAATAATATATTCAGTAGATCATCTATACTCTCATTAAAGCGATTGCCGACAAACTTAGTTTCATATACCCTGTTGCTTTCGCGATGCCACTTCTCGTATGCTTCATTATCTCCAATGCAATAGATATTAGCTGGCGTTGAAGATAATGGTTGCCATATATGAGTATCTAAAGGATACGGACGAACACCGATGATAGCAATCTGTTTTGCTGAAGCAACCATTTTTCTCCATTCTTCCTGTAAAAAAGTTAAAAATGTATTACCTAGTGGATTTGGCTTTCCATAAGTAAACAGACTGAAAACAGGGTAAAAAGGCGAATCACCTCTTAGACGGTCAAGTACTTTTTCTGCTGTATTTAAAGATATTATAGAGGCATCGAACCAAACATTAGAACCGATTGAAACATGGCTGTTGATACCTGGTATATCAAGGAACCAATTACAAGAACCATGTAATTTCATGAGTGGGCATTGACCAGCAGGAGAAAACAAGTAATTTATTTGAAGACCAGCATTTGTCATTTCGCCATCTAGCAGACAATCATAATTTAAGGTTGACAAATTAACATCGGCAACATTGCGCGAAATGAGTTTCTGCACAATCTTGCGATAAGCATTTACTGAATTTCTTACAGGCATGAATTGAGAAAAAAAGATACCTAGTTCTTTGAGGAGCTGATAGCATAAATCTGTATTGTTTATCCATAGAGCATTCATCCCCATTTCGAAACTTTCTAAAAATATAGTATCTAATTCTGAAGGAATTCTTCCCCAGGATTCAGGGTACTCATTACATAGACTTAGATAAAGTTCATTGCCGACAGGGGGTGAATATGGGTATATTTCGCCACAACCTTTACTGGCACCTGCTCCAAACAAAAAAAGTGTTTTTATTTGATTTTCAGGTATTTTATGATACAAATTTTGTTTGCTGATAACTAGACGGGCAATATTTTTAGGATCGACCATATAACAAGACATTAAATCATGTATTATTATTTAATATATCCGCGATTTTAAACCAATAAAAAAAAGCTTCGGGGCTGGATTTCTTCAAACGATTGAGTTTGGTGTTTACCCTGCCAGTGATGGTGAAGTCGAGAACTTGTGCCGTTGAAGAGAATCTTTCCATTTTGCTGCTGTTGTACCTTATCAAAGTAGCAAGCCACGCAGCTTTAGAGGCATGAACTATCGCTTTTTCGAGGTGGTAACTCTCAGAAAAGATGAAACCCCGGATGCGTTGAATACCATCCTGCAATTCAGCGAAGTTGCCCTTGCCATCGGCGCCACGGGAGACAATGCACAATGCTGTTTGATAGGTATCTTCCAAGACATCATCAGAGGTGAGGTCAGGCAGGTTGCGATATGCAAGTTCGGTTGCTGCAATCCTTAAAAAAGTTGATCGGATCAAGTTTATATCATTCACCGCATCAGCCAATGTTCCGATATCGAAAAGCTGTTTGATGATTTCCATGCTCATGTGATCCTCCCTTTTGAAGTAAGGAACACCGGTAGTATTGGGCGCGAAAGCGGTTAACTTATCACCAAGCAAATCTTCAAGGCCAGGTAAGCTGACGAGTAAGGGATTATCGTCGGGAGGCAGAAAGGTGGACCGAATTGGCAATTGGATAATCCGGCCATAGTTGACTTCCTCGAACAGGATATCGAGCAGGACATAATCTTCATCGTTCCTTGTTCGGTATAACGGCTTAAAAAAGTACTTATGATGTTCTTTTATGATATTGGAAGTTACATTCCTTGGTTGTTTCTCCCGCCTGAGGAATCCCTGTGATATAATAACTGCATCCAATCGCTCCTCAAGATTGCTCACTGCTTGTGAGATGATAATATCTATATCAATTGACAACCTTTTGGCATCCTGGAAATGAAGCATCAGGGATGTACCCCCTTTGAAAATAAAATGGATGCCTTCTTTAACAAGGCCTTCAAGCAGGAGAAACGCCCAAATCGCTTTCTCCACAAGGATTTTGTCCGCATTACGATGGGCTGAAGACACTTCCCCAATCCACTCCTGTGTAATTTTCTCCTGGTCTATCATAAACTATATTCCGGCAATAAATTATCGTTATTGCCGTAAATTTGATTTCTTTTCAGATAGTTTATTATTTCTTCGCGTTTACTCCTACGGGCTGCATAGCGGAGCAAACGATCTGTAATAATTGTGTATTTCCGGAATGCTCCAGTAAAAATGTTCCTCATTTCAGAACCCTGTACTGCGTTGAACAGAGATTTGTCGCAAGTAATATCGACTAACACCTTTTCGAGAGAAGGCAATATAATGCCATTCACCTTTTGCAGCGGGGCTTCGGAAATCAGTGGCTTGATAATGATATTTTCTTCATTACCAGCAAGGTACTTATTGATGAAATCGTCAGAAGGATCGAGGGCTACATTGAATTTAGAATCTTTCAACCAGAAGAAAACTGCTTCCGAGGAATCTTTATCCACTTCAACGATAGTGAAGTATTTAAAAAGCTGGTGAACCATGAACTCGTTAAACACAGAATTGCTCCACACACAGATTTCCAAGAAAGGGAATTGTCTTTTCAATTTCTTATGCAAGGAAGTAAGCTGTGCTGAGAGTTCCGGAATCCAGACTTTAGCAGTACCAAATCTATATTTTCCTTTGCTTATCCGCTCAATCACTCCTGACTGAACAAGATGATAGATGCGCCAATTGATGGTGGTGTCCTTTACCAATGGGTCCTTTTGCCTGTAGTAGGTCGCAAAGTCCGAAGTTTCAAGAATCTGTTTATCCCTGAAGTAGAGGATCAGTTGTTCGATGGATTGATTTTTTGCCGTAGTAATAATTTAAGAACAGAACAAATGTAATCTATAAAACGGCAAAAATGTAATATTTTGCCGAAAATTTGAAAGATATCATAAGAGATCGTTCTGAATAAGACTGTAAGTGTGCAAGTTTGCGAAAAACTACTTTTTTCGTAGTAATACGCGTATTTGAACACTGGTGTCCTGTCTATATTAAAAATCCGAATTCTCGGAAAAATTCTTAAGGGTGGGCAGGGTAGGCACTTTTTGAGAAAAGAATTCTTGCTTTTTTTGAAAAAGCTTCTGAAAAGCTTGATAGCGTAAGGATAGAGAAGAAAATAATTAGCTGCTAATTGCACAATATTTTTTTCTCAGCTATTGCTAGATGGATAAGGCGTTCAGAAGTGAAAAGTGAAAAAATGAAAAAAGTTCTGCCTGAATTATCCTACCCTGCCCACCCTGTTCCCTCAAATGGCGTAAAATCACTTGTATAAAAACTTTTTAAAATGGCAGATCGTTTTGTATTTCAACAAGATGAGCAGGGTTTGAAACAGAATCCTCTTTTTTC
>CAZRMB010000195.1:0-4838 GCA_964600925.1 uncultured Syntrophomonas sp. | reverse complement strand
GTGAACTGAGCGAAGACCGCAAAACGGGGGAATACCGTAAGCTGCAGAATATGATTGATTACTGTCACAGCAGCCGCTGCTTGCAACAGTATATATTGAATTACTTCGGAGAAATGGATGCAGCTGATCACTGCGGCAATTGTGCCAACTGCGGACAGGAATTTGAAATAACCGACGTCACCATAGAAGCCCAGAAAATCTTTTCCTGTATTCTGCGTATGAATGAACAGTACGGGATGACGCTGGTAGCGTCCGTATTGAAAGGTTCCAAAAACAAACGGATTCTGGAGCTCGGTTTCAACAAGCTCTCCACTTACGGAATTATGAGCGATATGACCCTGCCGGCCATCGTTGACCTCATGCATATGCTCGAAGCGGAGGAGTATATGATAAACACCGGGGGACAATATCCGGTCATGCGTCTGACCCCCAAATCCTGGCCGGTATTAAAAAGCCAGTCCAAAGTGCTGGTCAGAATGCCCAAAGTACCCGAACCGGTAGTCCCGGAAACAGATATTTTTGATCTCCTGCGGGCACGCCGCAAAGAAATTGCCGTGCGCGAAGGGGTGCCTCCGTATGTGATTTTCCACGACAGCACCCTGCGCGAAATGAGCGAGCGTCTGCCCCGCGATCAGGAGGAGATGCTGTCCATATCAGGCGTAGGGGAAAACAAATGGAAAAAATACGGCCGGCAGTTTCTGGAGATCGTCCGCAGCTACATAAAATAATTCGGACATGTTTTTTAAACAGTACCGATAGCAAAGGCCGCATCCTCAGCGTACTAAAGTAACGCCTCAGACGCGGCCTTTTTATATTTTGAAGGAATCTGATGTTACAAGGTCTCCGGCAAATCATCCTCTGCCAGGAATCCGTTAAAAACATTGCCGTTTTTCAATACAAACAATATCTTATATTCCTGCTTCTCATCCTGTTTATATTTTTGCAGGCATTCCTCAAGTTGATTGGGCTCGGTAACTTTTATACTGCCATCAATACTTTCCCATTCAGTCAATACTTGTTGGTTGGTGCGAGTGGGCTTGGCTTTGACGGTACCGTCTGTTTCAGTTTCCCGGATATTTTTGGCGATTATCGCGTAACCAAAATCCTGTTCAGGATTTATCCGGGCCTGATCGTATCGTCCATGTGTTTCCAGCCATTTACCGAAATCGATATAAGATTTATCCCAGCTTAAAGAGATTACATGTCGATCATTGGTATAGACTGAAATAATAGCCCAGGGTTCACGAGCGTCGGTCATTTCAGCATAGCTCTGATCCAGCACCTCATTTTGCAAAAGTTTAATCGCTTCCTGGATTTGCTCCGGATCACTGATATTAACGATCCTGCTTACCTGCTGAGCTTGAATTTCAATGAGGTTTACATCGGCTGCACTCACGTGCAGAATTTCATTATGATATTCCTTGTATTCCTTGGATTCATAAATAGCTTCCAGATAACTGTCATATTTGCCTGGAGTAAAAGCATATTGCCGATAAATATGCTCACCGTTTTTAAGCGTATAGGCCAGGCTTATCCTCTCATAATTGCCATTGCGGTTTTTGGCCAGGAGAGCTTTATCCTGATCAATGTTGGCAATGATTTTTGCCTGCAGGGCATGGATCTTTTCGATATTATACTTATCCTTGTAGATCGGTTTGGTGGGCGGATAAGGGATCTCGCCGTATTCATACTGGGAAGAATAAACGGCTTGATTGTCCTTGTAAGTTAATGCGTAAAAACTATAATCCATATAGACACTTTCAATTTCGTCCAGGGCAGGTACTTTTTTCTCATAGCCGGTGAAATCAAATTGCAGGGCCATGATCAAAACCACCATTGTTACGGCAAAAATCCCATAACCTTTTAAAGTTTTTAAATTGAAAACATAGATCGATTTTTTATATAAGATCACCGTCAGCAAATAGGCCAGCAAGGAACCCAGGAAATAAGCGAAATAGGTCCAGGCCATGCTGCTGGGCTGTTCATAAAAATAAGCCCCCAGGAGCAGCATTCCGCAGAAGGTCACACCATATTTGAACAGCGGAAAGAGGATGTCAAAAGTCAGGGCATCGCCGGCCCGCTCCAAATGACGCCGCTGGTAGAGGGTTCGGCCCAGGACATATAATAAAATAATAATCAGAATATAGGCTATCACTTCACTCGTTTGAATCGGATACCGCCAGAAGGTAGTCATCCGCAGCAATGGCGAAATTTCAATGTTGCTTGCATAGTAATCCACGGCAAAGCCATAGGTGAAGATTTGCAGATTTTCAAGCAGCAAGAGCGAAAGGCCGGTGGGCAGGAAAAGTAACAGATAGCTCAAAACGCCCTGCACCGAAGTCATCCCGGTAATCATGCCTACAGCTATACTGGTCATAAACAGGAGTGAATTCATAAGTGTGCATACGCCCAGCCAAACCAGAACATCCTGTCCGCCTAAGTTGATCGGCAGCCTGGCAACGACCATCCAGGTTACGAGGGCAGTGACCAGCAGGGGTACAAACAGAAATATAAGGCCGGCCAATATATGCGTATTATAGAGCGTCGACCGCTTGATGGGCAAAGAATGCATCATATCGGCTGCTTTGCCGGTCTGCAAATAGCGCAACAGCAACAACCCGGCCAGAACCGGAACCACTATGATGAAAAGCGCCGACTCGCCGTCGAAAGTAAATACACGGGCGTAATTTATATAGGAATTGATATTATTCAGTGAATTGTTGTACATGAAATAAAGATTGATCGGGATGGTAAAGAGCAAACCGAGTAAATATGCACCGCCAACCCAGGCATAGCTTTTAAAATCATTTAGCAAGATTGCGCCGTTAACTAATGAGGTTCTTGATTTCATAGCCGTTGTCCCCCATTTCATAAATAAAAATCTCTTCCAGGGTAAGCGGCAGGATATCCATAACTGCCGGCTGGAAGGCTTGCAGACGCCGGGCTATTTCCTCATAAGCGCCCCGGACGATCAAAATCAAAACACTGCCGCGTCTTTCCTGATGCAGCACCGGTATCTCCGTAAGCAGTGCCGGGGGTATGTCTCCACTGAAGGCCAGTTGAATTTTATGTATATCCGCTTTCAGATCATCCATATCCTGCTGCACCAAAATTTTGCCCTGATGCAAAATGCCGATATGATCACAGATATCCTCCAGCTCCCGCAGATTGTGGGATGAAATGATCACACTCATATCTTTCTCCGCCACATCATGAATGACCAGACTTTTCACTTTTTGCCGCATAACCGGATCCAGTCCGTCCAGAGGTTCATCCAGGATCATCACTTCCGGCTGTACAGAAAGTCCCATCCAGAATGCCAGCTGGCGCTGCATGCCTTTGGACAGAGTACGGATGCGGCGCTGGCCGTCAATAGCGAATACCGGCTGCAGCTTTTCATAACGTTCCTGGCTCCATTGCGGATAGATCCGGGCATGAAACTGTGCCAGGTCGTTTACGTTATGATTGGGAAAACAATAAAGGTAGTCGGGGATAAAAACACTGCGCATTTTAATGGGGTTGTTTTCATATACAGGCCGGGAGTCAATCATGACCTCTCCCGCATCCGGCTTATAAATACCCGCCAGAATTTTTAGCAGGGTGGTTTTACCTGCGCCATTGGAGCCGACCAGACCATAAATAGAGCCCTTCTGCACTGACAGGCTGACATCATGCAGAGCTTGCAGAGCGGCAAAACTTTTACTGACACCGTTTACTTCAATCATTGGCAGTACCTCCTTTGCTTTTGGCTAAACATGATTGGACCAGATTATCAATTTGCTGCGCCGACCTGCCCAGGAAAATCATTTCAGAAATGATACGTCCGAGATCATTTTCCAGACTCTGCAGACGCGCAGAGTTGTTTTCCGGTACGACCGCCTTTACAAAACTGCCTTTGCCCGGCAGCGAATAGATGTAACCGCGATATTCAAGCTCACGATATGCTTTCTGAACGGTATTGGGATTTACCGTTAATTCACTGGCCAGAACCCGCACCACAGGCAATTGCTCATCCGCCTTCAGAACATTGTTAACGATCAACTCTTTGATTTTCTCCACCAGTTGTTCATAAATAGGAGCCCGACTGCGTAGATCAAGTTCAAACATAAGTACCCTCCTTTCTTAAGAAGAACTGTACTAATAAAAATAATACAGTTAGTACACGCTTATGGTAATACTATTTTTTGCCAAAGTAAAGAGGAAAGTAAAAAATTTATCCTGATGCGGCAATTTGATTGGATGAGTTGCAGCTGCCGGGATTGTATGGGAACACTAGATGATTTGCATATAAAGATGCATTTACAGGCTGAAAATACTATAATAAAAACTACCAAAATTTTTAATGAAATATTTTATTGAGGTGTAATTATGAAAATGTGGAGCGGCCGGTTCACCAAACAGACTGACAAACTGACCGAGGACTTTAATGCCTCCATCGCCTTTGACAGCCGGATGTATGCCCAGGATATAAAAGGCAGCATTGCCCATGCCGTTATGCTGGCCAAGCAGGGCATCATCAGCTTTGGAGAGGGAGAACAGATCATCGCTGCCCTTAGAGAAATAGAGCAGGAAATCGCCAGCGGCCAGCTTAAGTTTACCGTCGAAGCCGAAGATGTGCATATGAATATAGAAACATTCCTGACTGCCAAAATCGGAGATGTAGGCAAAAAACTGCATACCGCCCGCAGCCGCAACGATCAGGTGGCCCTGGATACAAGACTTTACCTCAATGATGAAATAAAAAACATCCGCGCACTTGTGCTGGAAATGGAAGAAGTACTGTTGCAGATCAGCAGCGAGCATCTGGAAACGATCATGCCCGGTTATACCCATCTGCA
>CAZRMB010000194.1:0-4860 GCA_964600925.1 uncultured Syntrophomonas sp. | reverse complement strand
AACCCTTCAATATAGTGGTGATATCGCATTGACTCAAATTTATCCGCGGCTTCGCTATATGGGTTCTAAATACAAGGTTATTCCTCATTTAGAGAGAATCTTTTCCAGTCTGGATTTTGATACTGCCCTTGACGCTTTCAGTGGAAGCGGAGTAGTAGGTTTTGCCTTGAAAGAACTGGGCAAACAGGTGACAGCGAACGACTTTTTGCACTTTTCTGCCACCATTGCGAAAGCAACCATAGCGAATCCCGGAATACAGCTAAATACGGATGACTTGGCTTTATTGCTTTCACCCAATGAGGATGGCAGGGCGTTCATCCAAACTACCTTTGAAGGTCTCTACTTTTCTCAGGAAGATCATAAATTTCTCGATGCAGTCTGGTCACATTTGCATCATCTCCCAAACTATAAACGTGAGTTGGCTATTGCTTCACTTTGTTTGGCAACTGCGCGTAAACAGCCCAGGGGAGTATTTACGATCACTGATGTCCGCTACGATGATGGACGCAAAAGCATGCATATGTCTTTAAAAGAAGGTTTCCTCAAAGCAGTTACTGACTATAACGCCGTTGTCTTTGATAATGGTCGGATAAATAGTTCTCAATGTGCAGATGTTTTTGCAGTCGATCCCAAATCTTTTGATCTTGTCTATTTAGATCCTCCATATGCACCGCCCAAGGATGATGCGGACTATATTAAGCGATATCACTTTCTTGAGGGACTCTCGGTTTACTGGGATGGTCTTGAAATTATGACGAATACGAAGACCAAAAAACTGGTGAAGCGATACACTCCTTTCGCATATAAAAACACAATCCGCGACGCACTACGGCAGCTATTTGAGCATTTTTGCAATAATATAATTTTACTTTCCTATAGTTCCAACTCTGTTCCAGATAAAGAGGAGATCTACAAGATGCTTAGAGAGGTTAAATCATCTGTTGAAATCGTTACGGTTCCCCATCTATACTCATTTGGAACACACTCATCAGCCACACGCAGGCAGGTGGAGGAATACATTTTTATTGCGAGGTAAGTATGGCTATGATTTCTTTTGAAAAATTCTTGGAATCTCTTAATAATTTCGGGGTACCGGTTCGTGAGGATAACGAGATGCAGCAGCAGATTGAGGAAATATTTAGTGGTATACCCAAAGGACATATTTTTACACGTGATACACTGGCAAAATATTTTGAATCTCATCCTGAGTCGGTACCAATCATTGCTACTTGTGCAGGGTTGGGTCAGGAGCAGTTGAAAAACCAGCTTACATTACATACAGGGACGGCTGGATGGAAGACTTTGGCTAAGACTAAAGCCGATTATCTGGTTCAGATTCTGGATGACAACTTTGATCTCGTTAATCACACTAACCTCCAGCTCAATAAAGACTGGACCCTTAGCGATGTGGTTCTGGAAAGACATTTATGGTCGCGTAAACAAGGAGCGAACTCCGTAGGAAAAGGCAGAACGGTTGAAGATGAAGTGGAAAAAATTGCCCAGGAGCTCTCCTTGCCTTATCAAATGCGTACACGGTTTACAGGTCTTGGAGGATCTGATGCCCCCTGCGATATGGCCATTCCATCCGGTGGGAATGATGCCCGAATCGTAGTAGCAATGAAAGGCTTTAACAGCACAGGTAGCAAACTATCTGATGCGGTTAAAGAGATCCAAGATATGGCTAGAGTACGTCTCCCGCGCCAATACATTTTTGCTGTGGTTGACGGTATAGGTTGGCTTTCACGCAAGGCAGACCTGAAACGAATCTATGATTCTTGGGCCCATCAATCAATTGATGGTTTATATTCTCTAAATCATCTTGATCAGTTTCGTGATGACCTTAAAGAAGCAGCCAAAAGGGCGAAATTACTCTAATGGTAATTGGAATAATTACTTAAATAATAAAGCGCATGAAATAATCAGGTTTGTTTCATGCGCTTTTTATTGGCCAGAAATGTTTCACGTGAACCTACATGGCTGTTTGACACAACCAATGATGAAAAATTATTTATGTCATCCTGAGCGTTAGATCAATTTCCGAAATCTCAGAAGGAGATTCTTCACTTGCGTTCATAATGAAAATAACGGTATTTTCTTATTAAACATTTTCAAGATTATAAATTAACTCCCTTCCTGGGGGCAGACCAGGAAGGGAGTTATTATAAAACAGCATGTATGCTGTAATTTTTTGCTTTATTGATTTCCCTGTGGTCCGAAATCCACATTTTGTTGAAATCTATGCTGACCAAACTCTCCTCCGGGACCATGTTCATCTGTTGTAACATATAACGGCATTGTCAATATTGCAGCGATGGAAGCAACTGCAACAATTCCGGCCAGATACCGATATTTTTGCTGCGGTATCAATTGGCAGTATAGTACTTTGATCTGTTTCCAGTGCAACACCAGATGCAAGATCAGCATAGCTCCCAATATGTACGCCAGTGCTTCATGAAATTCACCTTTTACAAAAAATATTGCCAGAATGAACAGAAACATTACAAAATCAAGAACCAGATTGATCTTCCCGTTATTTTTCATTCACATCTCTCCTCAAAAGTATTCTCTACAATGTTCAGTATAAATAGCAAAGATTAATTTATTATAAAAAAATCATGAAAATTTCATTAAGAAAAACTTCCCATTGATAAAAATAATTTCCTTGATTTGATGATGTTAAAAAAATATTGACGTTATAAAGTTTGTTTGTTTACTATGAATATAATTAAATAATTTAAAAATTGTAACAATCATTTCAATGCCAGTAAAAAAGTAATGTGAGAGCAGTTTACATTGAATAATACTTTGTAGGGGTTCTGATTTTAATGAGTAATAAATCTGCTTTTAAAATCCCTTCACTTCGTGGTGACTTTTCGGATACTACCGAATTGCATCATTTACTTTTTGCCATATCAAAATTTTTTCCGATGATCATTTACGTAAATTTGACCCAAAACAAATATAAAATGCTGGAATACGAAAGTTTTACTACGAAGAAGGCAGCAATCGAAGGCAACTTTGATGATCTGGTCAACGTTGGAGTAGAAACGGTCCATCCTTTGCATAAGAAAAAGTTTTACGATACTTTTTGCCGCGAGAACCTGCTAAAAGCTTATGCCAGCGGCGAAGAAAGTGTCGTATTGGATGTCAGGCAACTGAGTGACCAGGGGGAATATGGATGGGTCAAAACCAGTGTGATATTTTTGACCAACGAAGAAAATGATGAAGTATTGGAGATCACGCTGGCCCGGCCTTTTGAACAAGAAAAAGTGCGTGAATTGGATAATCAGCGGCTGCGAACGGTGCTTGATATGGCCTTGCTTGGCAGCTACGAATATGTGAGTCTGATAAACGTTAAAACGGGAATGTATGAAAACTATGCTACTGACGGCAAAGAGTCGCACCAGGCGCCTCCGAATGGGAATTACGATAAATCGATCATGTATATCCGGGATCTACTAGTGCCGGAAGAAGATCGAATTGAATACTTCAACCGGGCTGAATTATCTACAGTAGTTGCGAAGATGAAAGAGACCGGTGGTCATTATCACTTTAGATACCGGATCAATACTTCTCTTGAACCGCGTTGGTATGAGGCGATGTACCAATATTGTCTGCCTGACAAGGATGAATTGTTGTTGACGGTACAGGACATTAGCAACGCTGTGATTGCCGAACAGTCCAAACTAGACCTGGAAATTTCCCGGCGAAACTTGGAGAGACAGCAGTTTCTAAAAGGATTGGGTTTTGATATCCTGATTGATATAGATCTTCTCTCAGCCAAGGCTGAATTATTTGGAGATACAAAGTCTTTGTTAAAACGGGAAATAATTCTCGATAATTTCCCCCGGGGAGAAATTGAGGCGGGTATGGTACATCCTGAAGATGTGCAAAAAGTGTATAAGGTATTGGATTTTTCCAATTTAAGTGATACGTTTACGCTTGATTTTAGATTTAAGCATGGTGATGGCAAGTATTTCTGGTGCCGCTGCAAAGGGTTAGTCATCAAGGATGAAAACAAAATCCCGTATCGCTGTATATGCAAATTTACTGATATCGACGAACATAAGAAGAGCGAACTGAAGCTGCTGCATAAAACACAAATTGACTCGTTAACAGGACTTTATAACAAACTAACCACAGAAATACTTGTTAATGAATATCTCTCCGGTGAAGGTGTTGATTCCCGGCATGGTCTGTTGGTACTGGATCTTGATAATTTTAAACTGGTTAATGATAATTGGGGGCACAAAAGCGGAGATGATTTGCTTCAGTTGATCGCGAAAACCTTAAAGGAATCAGTCAGGGCTTCGGATATTGTAGGTAGGATCGGTGGAGATGAATTTGTTGCGCTACTTAAAAATATAGATTCCGCAACTGATGTCATTGATAAGGCCAATGTAATACGCAGTCGCATAAAAGCGATTCGTCTGGATGAAGCCGGAGACCGTTTCATTCCTGCTTTTAGCGTAGGTATTGGCTTATATCCCGAACATGGCAATGCCTATGAAAATATTTTCGAACTTGCGGATGCAGCCATGTACTATGTCAAGAACCATGGAAAAGACGGAGTTAAATTATCCTGAGTTGCGAATACAACTCAAATACTTTTTATGGATATCTGGTCAAACTTCATAGCGTAAAAAATATTCACATATAAAATCAAGCCCTCCGGCATGTGCCGGGGGGCTTGGTGTTAAGGGTTATTAAATATAAATTTGTCTTACATGTAGTTTTGATTCACCCAATACAATTAGTTTTACAGATTGTGAATAGAGCTATACAGCTTGTAGCCCCCGCTGATATTTTTGACTTTGAATCCATGCTGTTGCAGGATGCGGTTGGCTATATAACTACGCA
>CAZRMB010000193.1:0-4869 GCA_964600925.1 uncultured Syntrophomonas sp. | reverse complement strand
AGCCAATGAAATAAATGATTTTATGGATGTGCTGATCGAAGACGGCAGGATCAAAGAGGTCGGTCAGGATTTGACTGGCGATGATGCTGAGATCATAGATGCACAAGGAAAACTGGTATGTCCCGGATTTATCGATATGCATGTGCATTTGCGGGAACCGGGATTTGAGTATAAGGAAGATATCGCCTCCGGTACCCGGGCGGCGGCGGCGGGCGGATTTACAACGATCTGCTGCATGCCTAACACCGATCCGGTCATTGACAATGCAACCGTAGCCAGTTTTGTCCGGGAAAGGGCGCGTAAATCAGGTGTTGTGAATGTTTTGCCCATCGGCAGTATCAGCAAACGCCAGGAAGGCAAGGAACTGAGTGAAATGGCGGAGCTTGTGGAAGCAGGATGCATTGCTGTTTCCGATGACGGCAAACCGGTACTTAACTCCGCGCTGATGCGCAATGCCATGCAGTATGCTTCCATGTTCGATCTGCCCATTCTGTCCCACTGCGAGGAGACCAGTTTATCCAGTGACGGGCAGATGAACGAGGGCTATTATTCTACCATCTACGGACTGAAAGGGATTCCTGCAGCGGCCGAGGAAGTGATGGTAGCCAGGGATATCATTCTGGCGGAAGCGACGGGTGCGAGAGTGCATATTTGCCACATTTCCACGGCCGGTTCGGTGGATCTGATCCGCGCCGCCCAAGAAAGAGGGGTGCAGATTTCCTGTGAAGTCACTCCCCATCATTTGATCCTGACGGATGAAGTTGTAGGCAGTTATGATGCTGATACCAAGGTCAATCCTCCGCTGCGATCCCTGAATGACGTGATCGCCTTAAGAGATGGGATCCTGGACGAAATTGTTGACTGTATTGCCACCGACCATGCTCCGCATCACCGGGAAAGCAAGGATTGCGAATACAATCTGGCTTCAAATGGGATATCGGGCTTGGAAACAGCGGTGGCGCTGATCATGGATCAACTGGTCATCCCTGAGATCATTGATGATGAAACCATGGTGCGGCTATTTACGATTGGGCCGGCAGATATTCTGGGAATAAACAAAGGTACACTTGACCCGGGTGCCGATGCTGACATAACCATCATCGATCCTAAAATGAGCAAAGCGGTTGAGCCGGAAAAATTCTATTCCAAAGGGAAAAACACTCCGTTCAAGGGCATGATCCTGAGGGGCTGGCCCTGCATGACGATCGTTAAAGGTCAAATTATCTGCCGCGATGGCAAGATTGTATAAATATATTTGAAGGAGTAGATTCAATGGCGACTCTTGAACAGGCACTGGTCATCAGCAACGAGCAGGTGGCGGTCGATCTTTTTGAAATTGAAATGATTGCGCCGCAGGTGGCGCTTTTATGTGAACCGGGACAGTTTTTGCAGGTGCGTATCGATGAAAACCATGACCCGCTGTTGAGAAGACCAATCAGTATTTACGATGTGGACAAGGAATGCGGCACAATAACACTGCTATATAAAGTTGTGGGGCGCGGCACTAATCTGCTTACCACAGTCAAAGCTCAGGAATATTTGGATATTATGGGACCACTGGGCAAAGGTTTCAGTTTGCCTGCGGCTGCCGGCAAGGCCGTTCTAGTCGGCGGAGGAGTAGGGATTGCACCGCTGCTTTATCTGGCCAGACGTTTAAAGGATATGAAATGTGAAATTTCGGTGCTTTATGGTGCCGGCAGCAGTAAAGAACTGGCTGCAACCCAGCGTTTTGAGAATTTGCCGGTGGAACTTCTGACCGCCACCATGGACGGCAGTGAAGGGTACAAGGGCCTGGTGACCGATCTGCTAAGGGAAGAGATCAAACCCGAAGCAATTGAGATGATCTATACCTGCGGTCCGGAAATCATGATGGCATCTGTAGCTGATTACGCCGCCCGTTATAATATCAGGGGAGAATGTTCTCTGGAGGAAAATATGGCTTGTGCAGTAGGGGCGTGTCTCGGTTGTGCCCGTAAACTGAAAAGCACTGACAGCGGCTATGTGAAAGTATGCAAGGACGGACCGGTCTTCAATTTGCATGGCATAGAGCTTTACAACGGAGGGTTATCATGAATAGAAATATAACTGGTGGCGATTCAGCCAATGATTTCAGCGTAAATCTGGGTGGAATTCAAATGAAAAATCCGGTAGCGGTAGCTTCCGGTACTTTCGGCTACGGATTTGAATATGCTGATTTTATCGACAGTAGCACTATCGGGGCAGTGATCGTGAAAGGAACCACCATGGAGTCGCGTCCCGGCAATATGCCCCCCCGTATCGTAGAAACCCCAGCGGGGATGCTCAATGCCATAGGTTTGGAAAACCCCGGAGTAGATGTCTTTTTGCATGAATATCTGCCTGCTTTACGTAAACAAGGGGTAACCGTCATTGCCAATATTGCAGGCAACTCGGTGGAAGAGTATGCGCAGATGGCAGCCCGTCTTGAAGGTCATGAGGGGATTGCCGGCATCGAACTGAATATCTCCTGCCCCAATGTGAAGGAAGGCGGCTTGCAATTTGGCACTGACCCGCACATGGTTAAAACGGTGGTAGCGGCAGTCAAAGCAGAAAGCTCATTGCCGGTTATGCCCAAGTTGTCACCGAACGTAACCGACATTGTAGCCATCGCCCGGGCTGCTCAGGAAGGCGGAGCCGACTGCCTTTCCATGATTAATACGCTGATGGGTATGGCGATTGATATACGCACCCGCCGACCGGTACTGGGAAATGTCTTTGGCGGTTTGTCCGGTCCGGCTATCAAACCGGTGGCCCTGCGCATGATTTATCAGGTTTACCGGGAAGTGAATTTGCCTATTCTGGGTGGTGGAGGTATCATGAATACAAATGATGCGCTGGAGTTCATAATGGCTGGAGCCTCGGCCGTTTCCATAGGGACCGGAGTTTTTGTCAACCCTCGTTTGGCTGCTGAGATTGCTGCCGGATTGGAAGCATATTTGAGGCAGAACAAGCTAAACAATATATCAGAGCTGGTGGGTGCAGCAGTTCGAAGATAATCGGAAGTAGATACCCGGATGAGTTTGGAGCATCGATTTCAATTATAAGGGCAGGAGGATCTTAAGATGAAGAAAGTGTCGTCTATCTTTGCCGTATTGCTGGTCTTGATGTTTGTTTTAACCGGCATTGTCCCATCGGGGGCTTCAGAACAGGAAAAATCGGTTACGATTCTCTTTACCCATGATCTGCATGATAACCTGCTGCCCTTTAATCTTGCAGTAAACGGTCAGATTGAAAGCCGGGGCGGCTATGCCCGTTTGCAGACGGTTATCACCCAACAAAGAGCCATGGATCCTCAACTGATGCTGCTGGATGGCGGAGATTTCTCCATGGGGACTCTTTTTCAGACCATTTACACCGAGCAAGCGCCCGGGCTGAGAATGCTGGGCCAGATGGGCTATGATGTGACAACGCTGGGCAACCATGAATTTGACTTTCGCCCGCAGGGTCTGGCCGGCAGTTTAAACGCCGCCCACAATTCTCAGGAAACCTTACCTCAGATCGTCAGCACCAATGTTACATTCCCGGTTGACGAGAAGGGCAGAATCAGCAGAAGTGACCTGCAGGATCTTAAGCAGGCCATGAATGATTACGGGGTGAAACCTTACACGATCCTACAACGCAATGGGTATAAAATCGGGGTGTTTGGATTGATTGGCCATGAAGCATCTTCGAACGCTCCCATGGCCGGCGTTACATTTGCAGATCCGCTGGAAAAGGCTCGCCAGATAACAGATATACTTGAGCAGCAGGAAAAGGTTGATATGATCGTCTGTCTTTCACATTCAGGTACGGTCGAAGATCCTGATAAATCGGAAGATATTCTTCTTGCCGAGAAAGTGCCGGAAATTGATGTGATCGTCAGCGGGCATACCCACAGCAAATTGGATCAGCCAATTGTAATTGGCGACACATATATTTGTTCAGTGGGCGAATACGGCCAGAATCTGGGGACTATAACCTTGCAGCAGGAAAGCAAGGGCATCTGGGAGGATAAATCTTACCGTCTGATTCCCATTAATGACAGTATTCCTGCTGACAATCTTGTCAGTGAACGCATCGAAGCTTTTAAAAACATCGTGCAGAGCAGTTATCTGGACAGTATGGGGTTAAAGTTTGATGAAAAGCTCGCCTATATTCCGTTTAGCTATACTGATATTTCTGAGATAGGCACGCAGCATGCCGAACAGCCCCTGGCCAATCTTATCTCCGATGCATACATTTATGCCGTTCAACAGGCAGAAGGAAGCAGTTATGAACCGGTTGATGCGGCAGTCGTACCCTACGGAACAATCAGGTCCTCATTTGTAAAAGGTGATATTACCGTGGCAGACGCCTTCAATGCCAGTTCTCTGGGAATCGGCAAAGACAAGAAATCGGGTTATCCGCTCATATCTGTCTATCTGACCGGCAAGGAATTGAAAACTGCCTGTGAGGTGGACGCCTCCATTACCCCCCTGATGAAACCGGCCCAGCTTTATATGTCCGGGCTTACGTATACTTTCAACCCACACCGGATGATTTTCAACAAGGTAACCGAAGCCGCCCTGTTAAAACCTGACGGCACCAGAGTAGAGATCAATGACCAAAAACTTTACCGGGTGGTGGTCGGTTTATATTCAGCCCAGATGTTGTCGGTGGTAGGGGATAAATCTTTTGGGATTCTATCGATTGTACCGAAGACCAGGGAAGGCGTTCCCATAACTGATTATGAGGCACAGATCATAAATAGCCAGACTGGTGGCGAGATTAAGGAATGGGAGGCCATTGCCCGATATCTGCAGTCGTTTCAACAAACAAAATCGGAGGGGCTGCCGCAAGTGCCGGCTTTATATCAAGAGGTGCAAGGCCGTA
>CAZRMB010000192.1:0-4872 GCA_964600925.1 uncultured Syntrophomonas sp. | reverse complement strand
CATTGGTACCGGCGATGGTATTAATATTCTCCAGGGGCAGATCCTTCTGCCAGACCACCTCTCCGCTGCTGCCGATCTGCAGCATACGAATAATAGTGTCATCTTCTGTCCGGCTCTTAACGGCCATTACAAAGCCGCCGCTCTGCAAATGCATCAGCTGCAGAGTATCATTGCCTTTCAGGTCATATACCTTGTTCCACAGCTCTTTGCCTTCTATGTCAAGTTTCTGCGCCTTTATGTCCACCTCACCGGTCAGAACATCTTCGTGGGAAGACATCAGAATATAGTTGCTGTCCATTGGATATATAGCCTTTACCCCGGCATCGGCTTTAATATTGTAGGTCTGCTGGCCGTCAAAGGGCAGGAAAGTGGAAGCCGGCAGATCTCTGGCTAAAGAAACCTTTGCTGAACATGCCATTATAAGCATCACGATCAGGATGGTAAGAAGGATTTGTATTGGATCGGTCAAGGTTTTTTTCAGCATACCCATTCTCTAAACCTCCCCTTCAGTGCCTTCTGTCGCTTCCTTTTCGCTGTCACCCTCCGGTGCTGCAGCAGCTTCTGCAGCATAGTAAGCCTTGATGGTGATCTTCATGTCATAGTTATCAGCCAGGAAGGTTGAAGCAACCGGCCTTTCTGTATCAGCAGCGGCAGTCGGTGTTTCTTCCTGTACCACTTCCAGCTTGATCCTCTGCAATTTAGCTTCCGGGATCCCCGGCGGTTCAATGTAATAGACCGGGGGACTGCTTTCCGCTTCACTGACGGATGACGACTGCTGTTCAATTTTCAGCCCGGTAAAGGAAACATCTTCCACGCTGATAAGCCGCTCGGCATTTTCCAGCTTGATCAGCAGATTCAGCAATTGATATACACTGCCTTTGACCCCCACCGTGAACACCAGAGTCTGAGCCCCGGAGGCCTGGGCTGCTTCCGCTCCCTTGTAATCGAGGGAAGCAAAAGGCAGTTCACATTCGGTAATAGTTGTATCCAGCAAGGTCAAAAGCGGGATCATTTCATCTTCAGTGGGCAGACGCTTGTCCAGTCCGGCAAATTCATCCTCGCTCTCACCGGACCTGGCAGGAGCATTTTTTATCTCCGTCAAACGCTGTTTTTCCAGCTGCAATTCCTGATTACTGACAGTGGCAGCCTTTATCTCCTCACTGGCCGGAGCATATACGAAACGGTAAAAAGCGACTCCCAGCAAGAGTATTATCAGCACCGCCACTAAAGCCTGATCACGACGCGACATATTCATTATTTCACCCCCCATACCAGGGTAACATTAAAATTAACTTCCCCGGTTTTTGCATTAAGCTTGGAAGATACATTTTTTACTTCTTCTATGTAATCCAGGCTCCGCAGCCGGTCCAGGAACTGTATAAACTCAGCCTGACTGCCGCAGTAAGCTGCCATGGTAACTGTTTCCCCCGGCTTCACCTGCATGCTGCCGATAGTTATCCCGGGGTCACTCAGTTCATAAACTTCCTGTAACTGCTCAGCCTTCACCTTCGGTTCTGCTGTCAGCTGTTTGAGCAGGGCCTCACGGGCAGTTAAATTTTCTTTATCTTCTTCGCCACTGCCCATTTTTGCCACTTCCACCGTCAATTGGTCGACTTCCTGCTGCAGCTGTTGATTTTCACCCTGCAGCACCTGTAACTTCTGGGTCTGCGACCACCAGGCTCCGGCCATGGCACCGACAAACAGCAGAATTGCCAGCCCCAGTATTAAATTGAACCTGAGATTGCTTTGCTTTTCCTGTAATTCTTCACGGCGATAGCGCAGTAGGTTTATCCTGGGTTCTTTGCCACCTTTCATTCCTTATGCTCCCCCCCTCAAAGCTAATCCCAGTGCAATCGGATACTCGAAACGCAATTCCTTTTTCTCTTCATCACTGACATGCCCGGGTAATTTTATCAGCGGTTCAATATTTCCCACCTGCACCTTTATATCCAGCACCCGGCTGAGGTATTCCTCTATGCCTCCCAGGCGGGCGCATCCTCCGCATATCAGCATATTGGCAATACTGTCCTTGGTATTCTGTAAACGGAAATAATCAAGCGACCGCACCAGATCATCAGTCAGGTCAGCTAAAATGCTCTGGCATTCAGTTTCCTCGACACTTAATTCCTCCAGGCGGCTTTCATTACTGGCGATCTTCGGTATCTGCTCATAAAAAGCCGCACAGCCGAAACTGATGGCCCGGTTAAAGACCAGGGAGTTATCCTGAAATATCGACAGATAACTGCGCCTGGCGCCAATATTGATAATACCGTAGACTTTATCATCCAGGAGGTAAGGCTGATAAATGGTTTTCAAGGCCAGGGCCTCGATCTCCACTCTGGTCAGGTTCAAACCGCCGATCTGACAAGTTTGATACAGATTCTCCACCTGGGTCTTGCGCGCCGCGATAAAAAAGACTTCGGCCTTTTTGCCCTCATCGTCCTCAAACTGGCGCACCGGAAGAATATCAGATGTCACATCATCTACGCTTATGGGCAGAAAGCTGGTCGACTGGTAAAGGGCGGCCGTTCTCATGTCATCTATGGGCATGACCGGCAGGGTCATAAGGCGGGTATACACCTGCTGCCCTGACAAAGCCGACACGACCTTGCTGCCTTTCAGTTTCAGCTGCTCCGCCAGTTTCCCCAATTCATTCCCCACTTCTTCAGAATTGTTGATCAGGCCGTTTTCCACCATGCCCGGCGGAGTATTGATCTGGCCGAAAGTTTTCAGCTGCCCGCCATCTCCGCTTTTTTGCATGGAAACCAGCTTTATCCAATTACTGCCGATATCCAAACCGACTGACATTTTACCAAACAAGCAACATCCCTCCCTGAATTAATAGTTTATCTCCTCTTTTTCGCAAATCTTATAATATTTATATTATTTTGCTTTACGCAAAGCTCACTTTCCCTGTATAATCAGTAATCCAGAGAAAGCCAGCTTTGCGTCCCGGTTCCGGTCTTTTAAAAAAAACTTCCCCGGTACCAGGCAACGATAGTATCAGCAAACAAATATGCTGTATAAGCTGACAGGGCTAAAAACGGCCCGAATTTTACCGGCGTTTTGCGCCCACCTTTTTTAACTGCTATGACTCCCAAACCAAACACGGATCCCAATAGTGAAGCCATGATAAGAGTTACCGCTGAACCGGCAATGCCGGTAAAAGCCCCAATGGCACCGGCCATTTTTATATCGCCGCCCCCCATGCCCCCATTGGAAATAAAGGCAATAGCAAACATCAAACCGCCAAAGGCCAACGTCCCGTATAAGGAAGGCAGGAAACCCGAGGTCCAAAAACTTAACAATAGTCCTAAGACGATGCCCGGATAAGTCAAGCGGTCAGGAATTATCCCCTGGTCTAAATCGATAAATGCTGCTGCCAGTAAAATCACCGCAAACACAAATCCTGCCAGTGCCTCCATGGTCAGTCCCCAGCGCAGATAGACTCCCAGGAACAACACTGCACACAATAGCTCCACCAACATATAACGGGGACTGATTTTTTCTCCGCAGTAACGGCAGCGTCCCTTCAGGAACAGCCAGCTTATTACCGGCACCAAATCCAGTGCCTTCAGCCTCGCATTACAGTTCGGGCAGTGGCTGGGCGGATAAACTATCGACTCTTCCTTAGGCATCCGGTAGATAATAACATTGGCAAAAGAACCGAACAGGAGGCCTACCGTAAAAAAGATTATGTATAAAGCTTTTTCCAACCGGTCATCCTCCTTGATCTTCAGTAAGAAGTGAAGCGTGAGGTGTGAGGAGTAATCCTCCCCTCTGGTCTCCTTCTTATATCGTTGCTGTCATTCTGAACGCGTCTCAATTACCATGTGATCGGGAGTGATGCATCCTCGGTAGTAAACCAGGCTCCGGTACTCCCTTGAGATATAACAGCTCTTGTTCCACTAACATCATATTCCACGCCATCGGGACCGACCGGCCAATCTTGAAAATAACCAATTAAATCAGCCTGTGTCGGTATATCCCCTTCATTAGCTGCAGTATACTGCATGATAGCACTGTCAATAGTTCTTAAGTTCGCTTCTACAGCTCTTCTATTGGCTTTAGCAGTCGCATTGTTATATACCGGTACCGCAATTGCCACCAAAATGCCAATAATAACAACAACGGCCAACACTTCCACCAGAGTAAAACCCTTTTCTTTTGTTTTGAACCGGAACTCAGACATTCCCATGTACCTCCTTCACGGTTTTCCACAGAACAAATTAAATTTAATGTTTCATAACTATAAATCATTAAATACTGAAATAAGCAAGGAGAAGGGTTTAAAAAGCCACTTCTCTTGCCTACTTCAATTAAGTTTATTAATCCGGCAAACCTGTTAATCTGTATGCTTGATTGTTAGTTAGTCCCCCGGCTCCATCAGTTACAGTAACTGTTGCATGATAAGTTTCGAAATCACCGGCAGTACCGGCAACTGCATATGCTCCTGGTTCCAGGTTAGCATAATCCTGAACATAACTTGGCATTAAAGCCTCTACTTCTTCTATAGTATCAACTTGAGCGCTAGGCAAAGTAGTTGTTGCCTGCATAATTGCCCCATCAATTGTCCTTACATTTGCCTTGATTGCACTTAATTCAGCTTTTGTAGTCACGGAATTATAAACCGGCACCGCTATAGCTACCAGGATACCAAGTATAACGACAACGACCATCAATTCTACCAGGGTAAAACCTTTTTGATTTTTGGTTCTTTCCATGCGACTACGCATTTTCATTAACATTAGGTCACTCTCCTTTACTGAATATAAATTATAGCTGTGTTTCTTTCACCTGTCATATCTCTGGTTTTGGCATCCCCCCTTCAGGATTTTTCCGGTAACAGAACTACAGCTTGTCTATCTACAG
>CAZRMB010000191.1:0-4887 GCA_964600925.1 uncultured Syntrophomonas sp. | reverse complement strand
ACGGCAGCACATTTGAAGGGATGCTGGGAACCAGTGCGAAGATGCAGGAAGTCTACGCAGTTATCCGCAAGGTGTCCGCCACGGATGCACCGGTTTTAATCATGGGCGAAAGCGGCACCGGCAAAGAACTGGTCGCCCGCGCCATTCATCGCCTCAGCCCGAGGCAGGAAAATTCTTTCATTGTCATCAATTGCGGGGCGATTCCGGAAAACCTTCTGGAGAGCGAGCTATTCGGCCATGAAAAAGGCGCCTATACGGGCGCGCATATTCAGCGGAAGGGACGCGTCGAAATGGCCTCCGGCGGCAGCGTTTTCCTGGATGAAATCGGCGAACTTCCCACTTTGCTGCAGGTTAAGCTGCTGCGCTTTCTCCAGGAGCGGGTCATCGAACGGGTCGGTGGGCGGGAGCTGATCGATGTGGACGCCCGCGTCATTGCCGCCACGAACCGTGACCTGAAAGAGGCTATGAAAGAAGGCACCTTCCGGGAGGATCTATACTTCCGTCTTGGCGTCATCACGATTTCGCTGCCGCCCCTGCGAGAGCGGGAAGGAGATATCATCCTGCTGGCCAAAGCTTTCCTTGATCGCTATGCGAATGAAAACGGTAAAAAAATTAAGGGATTCAGCGACCAGGCGCTGGATACAATCATCAATTACAACTGGCCCGGCAACGTACGGGAACTGGAAAATCGTGTCAAGCGGGCTGTAATTATGGCCGAAGGAGTAAAGATTACGCCGGCGGATCTGGATATGGCAGAATTTGCGCCTCCTCCGGAGCAGAAATATGAAAACATGGGGCTTAAGGAAGCCCGCGAAAAAATTGAAAAAGAGCTCATTACGAAAGCTCTTGCCCGCAACAGGGGCAACCTTTCCAAAACCTCTGCCGATCTGGGCATCAGCCGCCCGACGCTCTATGACATGATGGCAAAGCTGGGATTGCTGAAAGATTGATATTTTTATCTTTTTATTTGGTTACAAAGAAGGCAGGGTCACAGAACTCTGCCTTCTTGTGTTTTCAGCGATTGTCAATAAGACAATTTGAGAGGAATATATCCACCACCCAAATAATATACCAGCTTCATTAATTCCAGAGCGAAGTCGCGCAATCCGCCTTCCTGTATCCACCAGTTATCAAGGTTATATGAATTGAAGCAGGCGGAAGGATAGATTTTAATGCGGTAGGAATTGCCGACATGCTGGTAGACGAGATAGCTCCGGCGTGTATGAAAACCTGATGATAAGAGAATCGCGCTCTTTATATTATCTTTAGAGATGTTATCCATTACCCCTTTTGCCGAGACTAAAGTTAAGGGAGAATGAATGTGGGTGACAATAATTTTGAAATCTTTTTCTTTTAGTCCCATGGCCTCCATTTCTTTCTTGACCAGGGTCGGATAATCTTCATTCAGAGCAAAAGGCCTGTGCGACGGGGCAATTCTAAACAGGACAACAACCAGGCGTTTAACCTTTCCTGACAAAAGCAAATTCTTTCCCGCCAGCACCAGGTTTCTGTCAATGAAATCATTACCTTCCAGAATAGCGACATCAGCAATGTAATCACCCTGGGGAGCCATAAATCTACCGGCATGCCTGAGGATAGGCTCCCGGTAAAAGAAAATAAGAATCATTGTTAATAACAGAAAAAGAAAAATTCCTTTCCAGATCAATCTTGGCCTGTTTTTCATATACACACTTTTTTGTAATTTGCTTTGTCCTTGATATTGGTTCGCAATTAATAAAGTTTACTTATTTTGGGGGGATTACTTTACAGATTTAGGCGTATTTGTAAATAATCTTATTTATACGATAATCCATAAAAGTAACATGGTGATTAATGCGATAAGACCCCGCTCTCCCCGGATTTTGCTTATAACTATACTGAATACATATGCGTAAAAAAGAAGTTTCAGCTTTTTCCGAAATTGTAAATCAGACCGACGATACTTGGTCTGTTTTAAAAGAGCAATGGGGACGAGTTGTAAAAATGTAACATATTATCAAATAGTTGATGAGCATAGGCACCTTTTCTTAGTTGTAAATAATTTCGACAGTATAGATGAAGATAAAAAATTCAATGTGAAAGGAAACGCAAGTACCAAACCCGGATTACTTAACAGATGAATTCTGTGTAGGCTGACAACGGCAACACTTTCTTTTCTGGGACAAAATACCAGGAATTACAAATAAATTTAGCTTGTTTATTATATTTCCTATGTTATGAATATTTTAAGGTTTTATTGTAAATGCTTCACTTGGGGGATCGTCGGATATGCTGGGAAAAACGTAAAAATATTTACATATCTAAAAAAGGGGAGAGGTTGAGGAGTAATCGATATTATATATCTATTTGGGGTTCATGATATTGCGGCCTTCCAACATGGTGTAAAGTTTCTTTACAAATACAATCTGCATGCTGAACTTTACAAATCTGATTAATTAATATAATCAACTACTTGTTGTTGTGGCACCGTTTTTGCATTTTTATTATAAAAAATTAAGGAGGGTAAATAAAATGAAAAAAATATTCCTTTGGACGGTTCTTTTTACGTTAATTTGTGCAAGCACCGCATTCGCGAACCCAGTAAATGTCACTGCAATTACTTTTGGTACGGGAAACACGGCAAACGTAAATATGCCCAATGGCAGCGGTAATTATTATACCGAATACTATTTAACAACAACAGAATACGGGCAGCTCGATGCTTTTTGTGTTGAAGCTGTAACCGCTGGAACTGGGCTAGCTGAGCTGGAGCCTGTACCTGTAGCATTGCAAGGCGCCGCTTGGGTGGCAGAACAATATTATAATGGCTGGGGGTACAACAAAGAGGAGACACAGCTTATTATTTGGGAGCTGCTCTGGGAAGCTAATTTTACCTATTATAGCGGGGCTTCCTTCGCCAATGCAGCAGCGCTTGAGACTGTTGTCAATGGATTGAGCATTGGCGTCCCCAGCTCGAATGTATCCCTTGTTCACACTCCGCCGCCTACTGGTGGTGTTAATACCCAAGACTTTTTGGTCCACCAGCCTGTTCCTGAACCTGCTTTCCTGCTGCTCCTTGGTTTGGGTTTGGTTGGGTTGACAGGACTCAGAAGAAAGTTTCAGAAGTAACGAAAAGAAATACCATCGGTTTATTGCAGAAATGCGGGGTCAGAAGTTGATCTCTGAAATGTGTTGATACCAATAGTAACATGATGAAAAAAGCCTCTAAATTCTTGTTAGAGGCTTTTTGCATTATAGCACTTTTATTTATTAAACATATTAATTACCTGGATCGTCGGAAGTGGCTCTGTCGTATACATATTTTCTTTTCGCTGTCGTAATTTTTTACAAAAATAAAACACCCGTGTTCTATGAATAACTAATAGGATTTATTATGTATTTTAAAACATTAATTTCTGGAAATACCGGGCATGCCTAAAAACGTCGGATTTGTTTACACTTTTTATGCTATTAATTTGATTTCATGGCATTGCGACAATGCTTAATTACATTAGATATCGCGAGCTTATAAGCATAATTTTGTTGATATGATAAACGGCACGAACAATGCATAAAAGAGACAAAGAGAGATATTTAAAAAAATTATAGGTGTTTATAAAAAAGAAAGGAGGAATAAAGATGAAAAAAATTGCAATTGTGTCGTTGTTTTTATTGTTGGTGATAGGTTTTACTGCAGGAGGGGCTCAGGCACTCTCCTTTAACGTTTACAACAACTACACTGCTTGGTTGTCAGCGATCGCTCCGTCCGTAGCCATAACAGAAAACTTCGAAGATACAACATTGCTGCCGGGTTTCAGTATTACTGAAATTAATGGTGCTGGTTCAATTCATGATGGTGTATACGAAAATATCGTTGATAAAGATACCAACAGGTATCAAATATTCAACTTTGCTGGCATGAAGGCGTGGGGTGGTTGGTTGGATCTGAAATACCCGGGTGGCGCAGGAACGGGAATCGATGTTTACATTGATGACGATAACACTTTCTTATTCAACGTTCCTAATACATATGCAGGCGAGTTCGTTGGTATCGTCCTCACAAGTGGTGGATCTTTCGACGCTATCAGATTTCAGGATGCTGGTGGAGCAGGAATCCAAGAAACCTACTACTCTATTGATATGGCTATGGCTAAGGTACCCGAACCCGCAACAATGTTTCTTCTTGGTTTAGGGTTGTTTGGAATTGGAATTGCCAGCAGAAAAAAGAGTTGAGA
This sequence comes from uncultured Syntrophomonas sp., assembly GCA_964600925.1. Taxonomy (GTDB): domain Bacteria; phylum Bacillota; class Syntrophomonadia; order Syntrophomonadales; family Syntrophomonadaceae; genus Syntrophomonas_B. The sequence continues at coordinate 673 of CAZRMB010000191.1, read as the reverse complement.
ATATAAGCGTAAAGTAACCTGCACATAAAGAAGCCCACTTTTTCGCACAAGGTGGGCTTCTTTCGTTTTCATCCTTACCTTAACCTTGCTTAAGTCGCCTGTCGGTATTCTTTGCAGTTTGAATAATAATGGTTGATATTTATAACGATTTTGCAATCCAATTTGTTTTCTGTTTGTTGACTCTATTTCCCGCCGGCCAGTTCTTTTGAGCGTTTTGTTGCCGCTTCCACGGCGGCAAGCAGTGTCGCCCGGATTTTTCCTTCTTCCAGGGCCTGGAGTCCGGTTGCGGTCGTTCCTCCCGGCGAGGTGACCATATCTTTCAATTGCGCCGGGTGATTGCCTTCCTGGAGACAGAGCGTCGCTGCGCCCAGCATTGTTTGCGCAGCCAACTTTAGCGCCAGATTTCGCGGCAGCCCCATGAGTACGCCGGCGTCGGACAGTGCTTCAATAATGACGAAAAAGTAGGCGGGACCGCTGCCGCTCAAGCCGGTTACTGCGTCCATCAGTTTTTCGTCCACCTCCACTGTAATTCCCACGGCATCAAAGATAGTCCGCGCCAGCTTAATATCCTCGTCGGTGGCGTTGGCCCCTTTGGTTACCGCCGTTGCCCCTGCCGAAACCAGAGCGGGAGTGTTGGGCATTACCCTGATGACCCGAATTCCTTTGGTTAAAT
>CAZRMB010000190.1:0-4920 GCA_964600925.1 uncultured Syntrophomonas sp. | reverse complement strand
ATTTTTAAGTGGCAAGAATAGAAAATTGCCACTTTTTTCTTTGCTCATAGACAGAGGAAACTCCTTAATATCGGGAATAGGAACCACCTTTACCGGTTTATAAAAAAACAGAAAATGTTTAATAAGAAAATACCGTTAGTGTCATCCTGAACGAAGTGAAGGATCTCCTCCTGAAATGCCGCAAATAGATCCTTCGCTAACGCTCAGGATGACATAATATTTTCATCATTGGTTGTGTCCCCCGGTCATGGCTGTTTCACGTGAAACATTTTCAAAGCGCCGGAGCAAGAAAACACTTGTCAATTGAACAAAAAGGTTTAAGATTACAAGATAAACAATTCGATTATTATGGAGGGAAATTCATTGCCGGGCTTAAAAAACAATACAGCTTCTTCATTATCAACGGCCGGCCTGGGTAATCTATTAATCGTTTACTTAATCTGGAGCAGTACTTATCTGGTCATTCGCATCATGGTTAGACCCGGCAGCGGAATCTCAGTCTGGACAGCCGGCAGTTACAGAGTGGTTATAGCAGGTCTGATTTTGCTGATTTATGCATTGATAAGACATTATCGAATCAAAATCACCTTGCGAGAGATGGCGTGTCTCCTTATAACCGGATGGCTGATGTGGATCGGCAGTAATGGTGTGGTGATGTGGATCGAGCAGCGTGCCAATTCCGGTTTTGTAGCTCTGGCTCTTGGTTCCACGCCGATATGGAGCGCATTTATTGAGGCTATTTTTAACCGCAAAATGCCTTCCCGAATGTTGGTGGGGGCATTATTTTTAAGTTTCAGCGGCATTATATGTTTGGTCGTGCCGTCGCTGATGCAGGGCAATACAACCCAACTGGGCGACGGGCTAATTGTTATACTGGCATCCGCAGCCTGGGCATTGGCATCGGTTTTACAGAACCGATGGCAGATACAGTTGGAGGCTCCGGTCATGGCAGCGTATCAGCATCTGCTTTCCGGAATCGGATTTATCACGATTGCAATACTGACCGACTCGACCTGGACGCAGGCGACGCCGACCGCCTGGATGGCACTGGTTTATCTGATCATATTCGGCTCGGTGATTGCCTTTACATCATTTATTAATGCACTAAAATTGTTGCCGATCAACATAGCTATGACCTACGCTTTTGTTAATCCAGTGCTGGCACAGATTCTGGGCTGGTGGATCCTGGGAGAACCGCTTACCATCTGGACGTTGATAGGAACTACCCTGGTTATTATGGGAGTCGTCATCGTTTTCTCCGATAAGAAACATCCGAGCCAGGAAGAAAAACTAAGAATTAGCGGGGTTGCATAGTAATTTGTGGTTGGGAAAAAACCGTAAAATGTTTCACGTGAAACATTTTACGGTTTAATTTTGTCTATAATGCCTATAAAATTGACTTTTACATATTTAAAATCAAAATGCAAACCATAAAACAAATGTTTCCATAGAGGGTGTCCACGCTTTAATATAAAAGTGTTAATAAAGTTACCAGGTATAAAATTGGCTGGTTAAATGGACACTAATAAACAAATCAGGAGGTGTATTTAATGAACACATTGGTCGTATTGGCGCATCCCAATCCGCAAAGTTTCAACAGCGCAGTGGCGCAAACCGTAAAGGATGAGTTGGAGAAAAGAGGGGACCAGGTTAAATTCAAGGATCTCTATGCCATGAAATGGGATCCGGTTTTAAGTCAGGCAGACTTTGAGGGATTTCATAACGGAAAAATTCCCGCGGACCTGATGGCTGAACAGGCAGATGTTAATTGGGCCGATGTGGTCATTATGATAGCACCAGTCTGGTGGACATCAGTTCCCGCATTAATGAAAGGTTACATTGACCGGGTATTCAGTTTAGGATTTGCTTATGAATATACTGCGACCGGCCCCCGAGGCAAACTGGGAGGAAAAAAGGGGCTGCTCATAACTACTTCCGGTGCAGATGAAGCCAGTGCTAATGCCAACGGTATGATGGCTTCCCTGAAGAGAACGCTTATGGATGGATTTTTTGGCTTTTGCGGTTTCAGCGAATACAAGCATCAAAACCTTTTTGCCGTTACCATCGTTAAGGATCCCGACCGGCAGCAAATGCTGGAGAACATCCGGGGATTGGTCAGGAGCTACACATAAATCATAGTTAGCCTGTATCGCATTTTTGGGTTGGAGAAAGCCGTAAAATGTTTCACGTGAAACATTTTACGGCTATATTTTGTCTGTAATGCCTACAAAATGGACTTTATCAATTTGAAAAAGTTTAACTGTGCAAAGTAAAATAATATTGCCACGAGTCAGTTCGCAAATATAAAGTAACGAACCGATAAAATCTGAGCCTGTATCCAGACTGAACTGCACCATCTCAAGTAGACAGATGAAAAAACAAAACCTTTTCCTGGGCTACGTCAATGACGGGGTCCAGTTTATTTTGCTGCATTGTATGACAATCGCGTGTAAATATCCCTCAATAGCGGAACGGCAAAGACTGGTTTTACATATATTAAAATAGTCAGCCGAATAGTTGCTTATATTTGCTAATAGAAGCGAAAGGAGGGAAATGATGAAAAATAAGCCGCCGAGCAAAAAATGCAAATCTTCAAAGAAAACGATAAGAGGAAGAATAGAACCGATCTACATTTCTGTGAATTTAAACAATTGCAACACCAGCAGGATATATAACCGCAATATACAGGCGAACCGGCAAGAGATGGAGTGTAAAGAATGCAAACCTGCCCCACCGCAGCCCAAACCTCCCCGACCGCCAAAACCGCCCAGACCAAAATGCCCTGAATGCATCCCCCGTCGGGGTGAATTGGTAATTAACGGCGGGTTTGAAAACCAACCCGATCAGTTTCTGGGATGGATCATCAATGCCGGAGTAAGCCAAATCAAACCCCAGCTTGGAGATATCCCTCATCAGGGACATAACGCTGCCCGGTTGGGGGCAAATCATACCCGTGCACTCATTTATCAGGATGTACCCGGTATCTGTCCGGGGCTGTTTTACCAGCTGAATTTCTTCCTCAGTGCAGCCAGTGAATGTGGTAACGAAAGGGTGTTTGTCATGATGGAATTCCTGGATCACCATAAACACCGACTTGATGACCCGGCGCTGGATATCCTTGTTCCCAGAGACAGCCTCAGTAATGAAGGGTATTCGTTCTTTATCAATGTCACCCACGCTCCGGCACCCCCTGAAACCAGGTTTGCACGGATCAGTATCAGTACTGAATGCGCTGAGCGTGCGGGCAGGTCGGTGCATCTTGATGATGTATCTTTGATTGCCATATAAATCGTATTGGAACCATGTAAAAACAAAGAGTATTATGTCACCAAACCATGTGGAGATGAATAACGTATTAATGAAATGGTAAACCATAACACACCGCCCAATATATGCCATAACGGTGTATGGAGGGAGGCAGCAATCGCAACTCAAAATATAATTAGGAGGCGTATATTGTGAACAAAGGAAAAGAAAAATGTTGTTATGAAGAAGAGATGGGATACGAGCCGGAAGAAATGGAATGCAAGCCGCATCCAATGCCGCACAAAGAGACCGAGACCATCTTAAATTGCGGCCATGCCGTCGGTTCGCCACCATTATCATGCGTTTTCGGTCCGGTTCTTAATGGCGGATCATACGGATTTCAGCCGATCGTTGAAGCCAGTGTAGTACTCGATACCACAAAACTGGTCGATCCCACCGTTAAAATTGATTTCTCCTCCCTGATTTCATTTAAGTCCTGTGATGAAAATTACTTTTTGCAGTTGAAATTCAGATTAAGCAAGATTTGCGGCGGAGCCCCCATTTCTCTGGGTACTTGGACTTTTGAGAAAAGTTATAGCGAATACAACGGAGGGATGCAAGCAGCCTCATCGCCATCACCACAATCCAATGAATCTGCCCAAGAAACCGAATCATTCTGCTTCAGCTGGTGTGAATGTGATGATTGTCCGGGCTGCTGCCGCTATATGGTAGAACTGATCGATCAGCAGTGCTATAATATCGAATACGCAGTGATCAGTAATGTTTTTGTCACCGCAATGGCGGTCGGGGAAAAAAGGCATTATTAAACCTTAGCAGAACCAAGCAGTAAAACTCAAGGGCTTTGATTCGGCAAACCAGCCGGATCAAGGCCCTTGCTTGTCAAGAAACGTAAAATTGCCTATTTGCGTTCGCCCTTCTTAAAAATATCGTCGAGTTTGTCATAGATATTCGATAACATGATCAAAATAAACCCCAGCATGATGAAGGTTACGATTTCTTTCGTAAAAATCGCTACCACGCCTAAAATGGCCAGGACAAAAGTGTTCCAAATGGTGCTGTTAAAAAAATCTTTCACCATCAAACCTCCTTTGAATCAATAATAAACTCTGCTAAATAAAAATTTGACCGAATTTATTATAGCATAATAAATAATTGAGCTATGGAAGGGGAATTTTTCAAACAGGGCACTATAGGCCCCGTTAACGAATTTTGCTCGTCAGGATGAACAAGAACACAAAAAAACAAAAACAGGGGGCTTGTAGAGCCTCCTGCGAGCCAAAATTTACAACAGGTATGAAGCACGTGAATACTCATGGCTGGCTTAAACAAACTTCGATGAAAATGTTAATTAACCATGTCATCCTGAGCGTTAGCGAAGGATCTCTCACAGAAAAGATCCTTCGCTAACGCTCAGGATGACAAAATAAATACCAATATAAATCAATTAATGATCGCAATCATTTAATAAATTTTGAATTGCGGAGTATACCTCGCGCAAGGGCAAATTATTTTTACGGGCAATGGCCTGGCAGTCTTCGAATTCTGCTTTTTTATAAACACCGCCGTCTATTGACCGGGCGATTTTAATACGCACCGGGCCCCAGGGAGTGGACAGGGTCTCATAGGATCTATTCAGAACGAATCTTTCCTGCA
>CAZRMB010000189.1:0-4929 GCA_964600925.1 uncultured Syntrophomonas sp. | reverse complement strand
ACTTATGAATTTGATTGAATGCAAAACAATTTTATCACTATATGAACCTGTGAAGCGTATGCTTTAGTTTCTATTTTAGCATGATTGGTTCCGATAAAGAAGGAGGTGCAGTTCTGGCAATTAAAAGGTTGGGTGAGTCACTGATATAGTCCGTAGTCCAGCCCAGCCGAAAAACATATTAGTAAATGCGCTGAGTCTCTCTAGGCAGAGAGAACGGGGGAACCAAATCAATGGGGTGAATCCGAAAGGTAGGGAAATCCCTTTTCCCGAACCCGTCAGCTAACTTCGTAAGCGCTTAGAAGGGAATCCGAGGTTAATAATTGATTACAAACCAAAGGAAGGCCTTTGGTTTTTTGTTTTTAAATCTCGGCCCTTTTCGATTATGAGCATTCCTTGAAAATAATACTGAAGGGGAGTGACAACATGAAAGAATCAGGGGAATTTAATAATTTGTATCAGTCCCGGATGCGTAGCAATGAATTAAAAGATAAAGCCTGTTCCTACTTGGAATACTTAAAGAATTGGCCTGATACATCCGTGATTAGAGAACAAACGAAAACACGCCAGAAACAAATATTGGAGATCTTGGGAGGCAGTGAAGAAGATTGGTCAGATTGGAAATGGCAACTTAAAAACCGCATAAACAATCCTTGGACCCTATCCCGTATATTTGACCTGAATGATTTGGAAATAAAATCTATTGAACGCGTAAGCAAGCACTATCGTTGGTCGATATCTCCCTATTACCTTAGTTTGGTGGGAACAGATTATAAGAACAGTCCTATTTACAGACAGGCTGTCCCTGATATTCGGGAGCTTGAACCGTGGGGAAGTTTAGATCCTATGAATGAAGCCCTGACGTCTCCGGCGCATTGCATAACCAGACGCTATCCCGATCGGTTGATCATTAATGTAACCAACCAATGCGCCATGTATTGCCGTCACTGTCAAAGGAGGCGCAATATTGGCGATGTTGACCGACATGCCAATTTAAATAGTATAGCAGAAGCATTGCGCTATATAGCTAAAAATGTAGAGATCAGAGATGTCCTGATCACTGGCGGAGATGCGCTGCTGCTCAGTAATCAGGTGTTGCAAAACATTTTATCTGAATTACACCAAATTTCCCATATTGAAATCATACGTATTGGTACCAGGCTTCCAGTGACATTGCCGCAACGGATCACCCCCGAGCTCTGCGATATTCTTCGTCAATATCCGCCGATATACATCAATACACAATTTAATCACCCTTTGGAGGTTACTCCTGAGGCCAAAGAGGCCTGTGATCGATTGATAGAGGCTGGCGTAGTTCTGGGCAATCAGGCAGTTTTGCTGCGCGGCATCAATGACCATCCCTATGTGATGAGAAAACTAAATCATGAATTATTAAAAATCAGGGTGCGTCCATACTATATATTTCATGCCAAAGACGTTCTGGGAACTCGTCATTTTCAAACCACTGTTGAGGAAGGAATAGAAATCATCAAATCCATGCGCGGTTATACCTCGGGTATGGCTGTTCCCACCTATATACTTAATGCTCCCGGCGGGTTAGGTAAAATACCGTTAATGCCCAATAACGTACTGCAGATTGAAAAAGACAAGGTTATATTACAGACCTGGGAAGGAAAGATTGTAGAAGTTAACAATTTTGCACAGTGAAATTTCGAATTTTGAAGTACATTAGAATACTACATGGAGGAGAATATGGAAGTTATTCCAGAAAAAATTATAGTAAAAGATTTAATTAAAATATTTGAAAGTCATTCCCAAAAGGATTTGAACCAACTAAGAGAAGGAAAAAGCAAGGATGACATGCTCAGAGAAACAGGTCTGACCGTGGGAGTGAATAATGTAAGTTTTACCGTCAGGCAGGGCGAAATATTTGTCGTTATGGGCCTTTCGGGAAGTGGCAAGTCAACCATACTGCGCTGCCTTAACAGGCTGATTGAACCAAGTGCAGGAACCATCATGATCGATGATATAGATATTACCAGATTAAAGAGAAAAGAACTGCAAACATTCCGGCAAAAAAAGACCGCCATGGTTTTCCAGCAATTTGCTTTGCTGCCCCATCGTAAAGTTCTTCAGAATACGGTTTATGGTCTTGAAGTTCAGGGAGTTGCCAAAAAGGAACGAGAAGAGAGAGCATTACAGACGCTGGAATTAGTTGGCTTGAAAGGCTGGGAAGACAAGTACCCTTCGCAATTGAGCGGAGGAATGAAGCAACGTGTCGGTCTGGCCAGGGCTTTAGCAAATGATGCTGATATTTTACTGATGGATGAGGCTTTCAGTGCCCTTGATCCGTTAATCAGGGAAGAGATGCAGGATGAACTTTTAAATCTCCAGCAAAAGATGAACAAGACGATCGTATTTATTACCCACGACTTAAATGAAGCTCTCAAACTGGGAGACAGAATTGCTTTCCTGCGAGATGGAACACTGGTTCAGATGGGAACTCCTGAAGAGATAACCACCAATCCTGCGGATGATTATGTGGCCAGATTTGTAAGAGGGGTTGACAAGAGCAAGATCCTGACTGCCGGGGACGTAATGAAAAAGCCGCAGCCGCTTATAACCTTGCGCGATGGACCACATGTCGCTTTAAGAATAATGAAGGAACAAGGCATATCCAGCGTATTTGTGGTTGACAGAAACAGACATCTGCAAGGCATTATTACCGTGGATATGGCTGTGGAAGCCGCAAACTCAGGTATTTCCAGTTTGATTAATGTCCAACTGGCAGATGGTCCGGTCGTTCAAAGAGATACACCTGTTTTAGATACTTTGGGAATTATTGCCGAGAGTAAACTGCCTATGGCAGTGATAGACGAAGATAACAAACTGATCGGAATCATTGTCCGCGGTGCTGTGCTCGCAGCCCTTGCCTCGCATAAAGGAGGTGAGGAAAATGACTAAATTCCCACTGGACGCACTGATAGATCAAGCAGTTAAATGGCTCCAGATCAATTACGGTGAAAGCGTTGATGCATTTTCCGCCGCTTTTAGTGACAGCATCAATCTTGTGGGAGATTATTTGGCAATGGTTCCCTGGTGGCTGATTATTATCGCCTTTGCGATTATCGCTTGGCGGTGTAATGGTTGGAAACTGTCACTGGGGACGGTCATAGGCTTATATATTATTTATAACCTCAGGTTATGGCCGCCATTCCTGGATACACTGATTCTGGTCATTCTTTCGGCAGCGCTTTCTATTATTATAGGGATTCCGCTGGGAATTATGGCGGCCAAAAGCAATAAATTTCATAAAGGAATTGCACCGATTCTTGACGTCATGCAAACCATGCCGTCCTTTGTCTACCTCATTCCAGCGTTGCTGTTCTTTGGGATTGGAAGAGTTCCGGCAGTGTTTTCCACGATAATATTTGCCATGCCCCCGGCAATTCGCTTTACTGATCTGGGAATCCGCCAGGTTCCTACAGATCTGGTGGAAGTAGGGGAGGCCTTTGGCTCCAGCCCCGGACAACTTTTGTGGAAGATTCAGATGCCGGTTGCATTGCCTACGATTATGGCTGGGATAAACCAAACCGTGATGCTTTCCTTGTCTATGGTGGTAATATCGGCCATGATTGGGGCCGGTGGACTTGGTGCAGGGGTATTGGAAGCCATCAGCCAGCTCAAGATCGGAATGGGATTTGAATATGGCATTGCGGTGGTTATTATCGCCATTATTCTGGACAGGATTTCTCAAGGGGTTGGTCGTTCTTTAGGAACGGTAGATAAAAATAATAAGGAGGAACAAAAATGAGCAAAGGAATCAAAAAGAGGTACAAGTTTCTAATTTTGGTGCTGATTGTGGCCTTGGTGTCAGGCTTGGTGGTTGGGTGTTCGAATACGCAGCAGCCAGAAGGTTCTGCAGACAAGGAGAAAGGCACAATAAATATTGGCTATGTCAACTGGGCAGAGTGTGTGGCTGCCAGCAACCTCTGGAAGGTGATCCTGGAAGATCAGGGTTATACGGTAAAACTCACTCAGCTCGATGTGGCGCCCGTCTTTGTGGGTTTAAGTAAAGGAGATATCGACTTCTTTATGGATGCATGGCTTCCCATAACGCACGAGGCATATTGGACAGAATATAAGGATAATTTGGAAGACTACGGGATTTGGTATCAGGAACCAGCCAAGATTGGCATTGCTGTGCCCCAATATGTGACGATCGATTCTATTGCACAAATGAAAGATGAAGCCGATAAATTTAAAAGCCAGATCATTGGGATTGATCCGGGTGCCGGCATCATGAAAGCCTCAGTAAGGGCCAATAATGACTACCAGCTTAATTTTGAGGTAGTGCAGGGCAGTGAAGCTGCCATGATGGCAACTATGGATAAAGCGTACGGCAAGCAGGAATGGATTGCCATCACCGGTTGGAGTCCGCACTGGATGTTTGCCAAATATGATCTGAAGTATTTGGAAGACCCCAAGAAATCATATGGTGAAGAAGAAGAGGTTCATATCCTGGCTAATAAAGATTTCAGCAGCGAACAGCCTGAAGTAGCTGCCATGTTGAAAAAATTCAAAATGAATGATGCGCAGATCGGCAGCCTGGAAGCATTAATTAACGAAGGCATGCAACCAATTGATGCAGCCAAACAGTGGATCAATGACAATAAAGAGATAGTGGACAGTTGGATTCAATAAAGAAGTTAAGTGCCATTATTTAACTGACACTTAGGAAGCAAACCAACTGAAAACAAAGATGCTAATAAAAAACCCGGCTGTTGGTAAAAAATTTGTCACAGTCGGGTTTTCTGTCTCTAATGCACCCAATCCAATCAAAATTTACCTGCAGGGAAGATTAAGATGATCTGATAATTTTTAAAAGTTTACTTCCATATCCAAGATCTGTTGCCGTTTACAGCTCATTGGGATATGAAACGACCGAAAACAGGGAGTTCCCTTGATTTT
>CAZRMB010000188.1:0-4929 GCA_964600925.1 uncultured Syntrophomonas sp. | reverse complement strand
GGTGTATCCAATGACTGAAGATAAAGCTGACATTAGACCAAGAATTGCAGATGGGGATACTTTAATCTTGGATATCCAGGGACATCTTCAAGACTCTTGTGAAAATTCATTTTCACGCTTATTTAATGAGGAAACAGGAAAAAATAAAAACATCCTTTTGAATTTTATGAATCTCACTTCCATGGATTCTGCGGGGGCATACATCCTTACCGGTTATGCAAGCAGACTCGCGCAAAAGAAAATCGGGCTTGCGGCCTGCCATCTTGACGATTCTTTCCGACAAGTATGGCGACTGACATGCCTTGATGAAGCTATCGCGCTGTTTGAAACCGAAAACGAAGCGCTGCGGCACAGGCCTTTTCCGGCAGACGTTCACCTTCTGGAACGTTCTTTCAAAGCATACAAAGGACCCCTTGTTCCCGGCTGGGCGGTAAACGTGGAGCATATATTCATAAACGATGTACCTGAAAAGGCGATGAATATCAATGTAAACGGCAGGAAAGTAACCAGTCCTGTCAACGGTTTTGGCCGCCTCTGGGAAAAGAGATACCGTTTTCAGATAGATCACGTTGATATGGATCCACAAAAAATCATGTCTGTCTGGCGGTCTGAGTTTCCCGATTTCTGGCCGCAGGGCAACCGCCTGTTCACTTCCGGCGGCGGTCCCATTGTCCCCGGTACCAAGGCGCTCTTGAATCTCAGTGTCGGAGGCCCGCTGGTGCTGGCGACAGGAATCATGGTTATCTACGCCGATGACAACTCCTTTTGCTTTGCAACTGTTCAAGGTCATATATTATGCGGCTGGATAACCTTCAGCAGTTTTCGTGAGAATGATCAAACAATCATCCAGGTACATCCCCTCTTCAGAGCGGCCGATCCCTTTATGGAACTTGGCTTCCGCTTGGGAGCTGCGCAGCAAGAGGATCAGTTCTGGCATCAGACTCTCCGCAATCTCGCCTCACGTCTCGGTGTTGAAGGCAAAGTCGTACAAACAAATGTGCTGATAGACCAACGTCTTCAGTGGAGTAAGATTAGAAATATATGGTATTGCGGCGCCATACGTTCTTGTTTATATATGCCGCTGTATCTGATTAGAAAGATTTTCTTGTAACAAAAAAGCAGACATGAAAGTTAAAAAAAATCGTGAAGCCTAAAAAACAGCACTATAACGCGGTTGTTGTGGGTAGCGGCCCCAACGGACTGGCGGCCGCGATTACACTCCAGAGAAAATTCCCGTCGGTTATTTTACTGGAAGCTAAAGAAACCATAGGCGGCGGATGCCGCTCTGCGGAATTAACGCTTCCCGGTTTTGTTCACGATATCTGTTCCGCGGCTCATCCCCTGGCGATTTCTTCCTCTTTCTTCAGACAAATTCAACTTCATCAATACGGCCTTAACTGGGTTAATCCGGAGATACCGCTTGCCCACCCGTTTGAGGATGGATCTGCCGTTTTTCTTCATCGCTCCCTGGACATAACGGCCGCTGCTTTGAATCGCGACGGCAAGGCATACAAAGATCTTCTTACTCCCTTTGTTAATAGCCATGAGAAATTGTTGTCCAGTATCTTAAGACCGATCCCTTTCCCTTCCGCACCCTTTCTGATGGCCAAATTCGCATCAAAGGCCCTGGCTTCCGCACATGGTCTTGGTAAAAGAGAATTCATCAGTCCACAGACACGGGCGCTTTTTGCCGGTCTTGCCGCCCATGCCATGATTCCACTGCATGAACCAGCGACTGCGGCTTTCGGCATTATCCTTGCGACCTTGGCGCATGCCGTAGGGTGGCCGTTTGTAAAAGGCGGATCGCAAAAACTGGCCGACGCCCTGGCCGGTTTTTTTCTGGACATGGGCGGGGAAATCATTACGGACAAACCGGTCCATTCTCTGAACAATATACCGGAAGCGGACTATTATTTTTTTGACATTACCCCACGGCAGTTGTTAAATATCGAAGGTTTGGGTCTTTCGGAAAATTACCGGCGTAGATTGGCCGGATATAATTACGGTCCGGGAGTTTATAAAATAGACTGGGCGCTGAGAGAACCGATACCTTGGAAAGCCGACATATGCAGAAAGGCCGGAACGATACACCTGGGCAATTCGTATGAGGAGATTGCAGCTTCAGTCCATTGCGTAAACAAGGGTGACATTTCGTCTGCACCCTATGTTGTGCTTGCTCAACAGAGTCTCTTCGATCCTTCCCGGAGCCCTGAAGGCCGGCACACGGCTTGGGGATATTGCCATGTTCCCCATGGCTCAAACGCAAATATGGCAAACATTATAGAAAATACGATTGAAAGATATGCCCCCGGGTTTAAAGAGATTATCCTGGCCAGAAACACAATCTCAGCAACAGATCTGGAACGATATGACCAGAATTTTGTCGGAGGAGACATCAACGGCGGAAGACAGGATATCTTTCAACTATATACCCGGCCGATTTTATCCCTCAATCCCTACCGCACATCTAGGCGCAATATTTTTATATGCTCCTCATCGACGCCTCCCGGTGGGGGCGTGCACGGCCTTTGCGGCTATTATGCAGCGAGGATTTGATCGAGAAATTGTCCTGCTTTCTATCTGTCAGATTTTATTCCATTTCTCAATCTAACAGGCTGTAATATTTTTATCTTTTATCCGGATCATTTCTTAATCGTCTTGTGTAATTCCTTTCTACACCATAGATCTCTGACGTTTCATCGATTAGATCGCGTATCTGCCTTCCTATCGAGGTAGTGTCAAGAATCTTTCACACTTTATAGTTTTAACAATCCATCAATCCGGTTATTCGGAAACCATGCGCTCAGGGAGTTTCCAAAAATCCAGGAGCGCATGGCATTCATGCACCCTCCCTCTCAATACATTTTGTTTCGGACAAAAAGAACGGTTTTTGATTAAACTGTGGTTTAACCAGCCGAAACTATAGGAAGCGCACACATGTATGTCAATGGAAAAATGCATGAAAATAAGATGATTGCGACTGCTTGCTCATGTCTGTGTTCTATGAGAGATTCCGATTGTCAAATCAAACGTTCTTGTCCAATTAAGCATATTTACTTGATTTTATTTCATTAGTTCTTTATAAACACTGCTCAGCGGATATTAATTTCAATTGAATGATGTGCAAAATGGAAGAAAAAACCAGAGAATGGATTACTCAAGCCGAGTTTGATATCGAAACAGCGGAATATATGTTTCAGGGTAGACGCTATTTCTATGCAGTCTTTATGTGTCATTTGTCTCTGGAAAAAGCCCTGAAAGGTGTTTATTGCGCAAAGCTTCAAGAGATTCCACCCAAAGTACACAATCTTGTTTTTTTGATTAATAAGTCTGGTATAACTCTACCCCGGACTTTGGGAAAATTTATTGTAAAGCTCAATGAGGCAAATATTGCCACACGTTATCCTGAAAGCCTTGAAAAATTACAGAAAGCTTATACAGAGGATATAACTAAAGAAATTATTGTGAACTCAAAAGAGGCATTAGCATGGATAAAGAAGCTGCTTTAGAAACAATCGAGCGTTTTCGGAAAGCGATAGAAGCTAGAGGAATCAGCGTTGGCAAGCTGATCCTTTATGGTTCTTACGCACGAGGAGATTACCGCGAAGGTAGTGACATCGACTTGATTCTTATTTCCGAAGATTTCAGGGGCCATGATTATTGGTCAAGGATCGACATATTATCAGAAGCCATTTATGAGGTCTTTGAGCCGATTGAAGTTGTTGCTTTCACACCGGAAGAATGGGATCAACAAACATCACCGCTATACGATTACGCCAAACAGGGGGAAATTTTATTTGCAGCGTGATGGAGTTGGCAGCAGCTTAGAAATAATGCCCACTTGAGCGACAAAGCTGACAAACACGTGATCCTGAAATTCGCCGCATAGAGAAACAACATCAGCCTGATGTAGAAAAATGGTTGGATAATTATAAAAGAGAATCATATGAAATGCGTAATCTGTAAATATGCAGAAACAGTGCCTTGAACAACAACTGTTACCCTGGAGCGTGGCGAATTTACTTGCGTTGTCAAAGGTGTTCCGGCTCAGGTATGCCCGAATTGCGGCGAAGATTACGTTTCCGGGCAAATCACTTCTGTATTGCTGAAAGCTGCCGAACAAATGGTTAAGTCGGGTACCCTGGTCGAGATTCGTCACTATTTAGAGGCATAGAGCAATAACGGGATATGGGAGATGTGTAATTCTGTTAATAAACGGAGCCGTTCCCATTTATTTATAAACCATAAGGGGGGGTAATGTATAAAAATTTAATGCTTGTTACTATCATACTTTTTTTATTGTTAGGATGTGCTGCTACACCGAGAAGCATAAAAGAACAGCCAGTTAAAAGATATATTGAGACAGATATGCATTATATCAATTTGTGCCAAAATATATTCAATAGTCTTATTGAGTGCCATCCAAATAGAGTTGGATTTGATAGCGTTAAAGATATGTGCATTCCTGGCAAAAAACATGCCTCTGTCATTATTTATACCCAAAGGAATGGAATATACTATTCAGGTGTAATGGCTTTATGGGATATATATCCAGTTTCAGAGAACAAAAGCATTATAAAATATTATGACCGATTCATTGTCGATGTTTTTGCCAATAGCACTGAAAGATGGGTTAAAAATGGATTTACAAAATGTGAATGACAAATAAAATAGAATTTGTGAAGCTGCTCTAATGCCAATAAAGTTAATTAGCTGTAGGGTGGATGAAACGGTGTGCATCTACCGAACTGAGAAATAATGTTGGAACCGTTTTGCTTGTTCCACCCTACATGGATTTCCGTATCGCCTTCATGTGATCAATTCTCTTCTGAATAAGTGCATCCGTTCCGATGTCTTCGCGGTAGGCGACCGGTCCTTTCACGGCCTGGACGCCTTCTTCGGCGATCCGGCGGGCGGCGTCCAGCGTGT
>CAZRMB010000187.1:0-4974 GCA_964600925.1 uncultured Syntrophomonas sp. | reverse complement strand
ACATTTTGAAATTGCATGATAACGAAAAAAGTTAATTACGCAAAAGTCTCACTTATATCTTAGCAAATAATGGACCATTGGATACGAATCAATAAATCATTCATTCAACCATACTCTATCCAATTTAAATATATTATAACCTGACCGGCAAAATAATTCCTAGTTTAATAGTAGTATTTAAAAACAAAGTATATCATAATAACGGTAAGAGTCGTTTGGGTTGGCTTTTTAGTTCAACCATCAGCAGATAATAATATTACGCAGCCAGTTGGATGGACAATGGTCCGCAGCAACATCAAAGTAATAGGATTTGGACAAAATATCGGCGGGAGGTGATCGTATGGAACGTAAAGAAACATTGAAAATAAGCGGCATGTCCTGTGCGGCTTGTGCCGCTCGCATAGAAAAAGGGCTGACCAAAATAGAAGGTGTCAAGCAGGCCAATGTCAACTTTGCCGTGGAAAAAGCTACGGTTGAATTTGATGACAGCGTTGCCAATGAAGAACAATTTGCCGCAACCATCAAGAAGCTGGGCTATGACGTAATAGCTAATAATACTGCAACGGATGGCCGGGCAGAGCTAAGTATTATTGGCATGTCCTGCGCTGCTTGCGCCGCTAAAATTGAAAAGAAACTTGCCAATACTGACGGTGTTTCCAGAGCAGTGATCAACCTTAGCACGGAGAAGGCATTGGTAGATTACGATATAAACAAAGTCAGTGTTGCGGAAATGATAAAGATCATTGAAAAGTTGGGCTACCAGGCGCAGCGCAGTGAAGAGATCAGCCGCGACCGGGAAAAAGAAGCCCGCGAGCAAGAAATCAGGAGCCTGAAAACGGAACTGATCGTAGCCGCAGTTTTAAGTTCACCGTTGATCCTGGCCATGATATTATCGTTAATCAAAATTGATGTGCCCTCGCTGCACAATCAATATTATCAGTTGGCGTTAGCTACACCAGTGCAGTTTATCATCGGTTACAGATTCTATAAGAATTCATATTATTCACTGCGCTCGGGCAGTGCCAATATGGATGTTTTGATCGCCATGGGCACGTCAGCGGCGTATTTTTACAGTTTATACAATGTATTTTTCCAAACGGTACAAACCGGCATGATGAAGGATCTGTATTTTGAAGCCAGCGCAGTGATCATCACCTTGATTCTGCTGGGCAAATACCTGGAGGCGGTAGCCAAGGGCAAAACCTCTGAGGCAATCAAGAAACTGATGGGCCTCAGTCCGAAAACCGCACGGGTTTTAAGAAACGGTCAGGAAGAAAATATCCCCATCAATGAGGTTCAGGTCGGCGAGCTGATCATCGTCAAACCAGGGGAAAAAGTGCCGGTAGACGGTAAAATCATCGAAGGCAATTCCTCCCTGGATGAATCCATGCTGACCGGGGAGAGCCTGCCGGTGGAAAAAACCGTCGGTGACCAGGTCATTGGCGCTACGATCAATAAATTCGGAGCCTTTACCTTTGAAGCGACTAAAATAGGAAAAGATACGGTACTGGCACAAATCATAAAGATGGTTGAAGATGCGCAGGGATACAAAGCCCCGATCCAGAAGCTGGCTGATCGGGTAGCCAGTTTTTTCGTACCGACAGTAATCGCCATTGCATTGATCACATTTGGCATTTGGTACTTGGCCAGCGGCGACTTGAGTAAATCGATCGTCAGTGCCGTTGCGGTGCTGGTCATTGCCTGCCCCTGTGCGCTTGGCCTGGCGACCCCTACCGCGATCATGGTTGGGACCGGCAAAGGAGCTGAAAACGGTATTCTCATAAAAAGCGGTGAGCACCTGGAAACAGCCTATAAATTGAATACGATCGTTCTGGACAAAACCGGGACCATCACCAAGGGACAACCGGAAGTCACTGATATAGAATCTGTCGGACGATTAGCCGAGGATGAAATTCTGCAGTTGGCCGCTATCGCTGAAAAGAAGTCTGAGCATCCGCTGGCCGCCGCCATTTATGAATATGGGTTAAACAAACTGGGCCAGGTCTCTGATCCGGATCAATTCGAGGCCATTCCCGGCAAAGGAATTCAGGCAGAAGTGCACGGGCAGAAAATATTGATCGGCACCCGAAAACTAATGAACGAAAAGCAAATTGCGCTAGGTGACACAGAAACGATTGTCATCCGCATGGAAGATGAAGGCAAGACCGCCATGCTGATGGCCGTTAATAACTCCTTGGAAGCAATCATTGCGGTAGCTGATACATTGAAGGAAAATTCCCGGGAAGCGATTGCCGAATTTAAAAGAATAGGGTTGGAAGTATATATGATCACCGGCGACAATCAAAGAACTGCGCAGGCGATTGCTGATCAGGTAGGCATCGACCATGTTTTGGCCGAGGTGCTGCCGGAGAACAAAGCAGAAGAAATTCGCAAACTCCAACAAGGCGGAAAAATTGTAGCCATGGTTGGAGACGGGATCAATGATGCTCCGGCCCTAGCCACCGCAGATATCGGCATGGCAGTTGGAACCGGAACGGATGTTGCCATAGAGGCGGCAGACATTACCTTGATGCGAGGAGATCTAAGAGCTGTTTCGGCCGCCATCAGACTATCCCGCAAAACCATGATCAAGATCAAGCAGAATTTATTCTGGGCATTTTTTTACAACATCATTGGAATTCCCTTTGCTGCCCTGGGTCTTTTAAGTCCGATCATTGCCGGCGGGGCTATGGCCTTCAGTTCGGTATCGGTGGTCAGTAATTCACTTAGCTTAAAAAGATTTGATCCCCGAAAAAACTAACTCTTATAATCATAATCAACAGACATGCGAAAGGAGGTGAACGAAAATGGCTAATACAATCCTGGATGTAAAAGGTATGTCATGCAGTCACTGCGAACATAGTGTGAAAACATCAGTTGGATCTTTAAACGGTGTAAGCGATGTCAAGGTTGAGCTGAAAACCGGCAAGGTGACGGTAGAATACGACGCTGCCAAAGTAGATATTAAAACCATTGAAGATACGATCGAAGACCAGGGGTATGAAGTAAAAAAATAAGTTGCGGCAGTTTCATGACGCGATCAATTATGTGATAAAAGTCCGCGGTTGAGTACATCAGTACGATAACAGAGCGGACTTTTTATCTAATTTGAAAGGGTCTTTTCCATGATAAATGATTCCAAAACAATCCATGTAAACAAAAATAATTCGGGTTCCTTACGAAAGGAGCCCGAACTTTTTTTACAATCTTCATCAATTATTTAGGAATATTACGACCGGTATAGATCTCCATCATTTCATGTTTGATCTGTTTCTTGATCCTTACCTTGTCCTTGTTTTTGAGTTCCTTTTTGGTAGTGCCAAACAGATAGTTGTCCAGATCAAATTCCTTCAGCAGCATTTTGGTGTGAAAAATATTTTCCTGATAAACGTTCACGTCGATCATTTGATATTGGTTGCGGGTCTTGCTGGTAATGTAATTCTGGATGGAATTGATTTTATGATCAATAAAGAACTTTTTCCCGTCCATATCGCGGGTGAAGCCGCGCACCCGGTAATCAATAATGCACATATCCGGTTGAAAAGTATGGATCAGATAATTGAGCGCTTTCAACGGTGAAATATGTCCGCAGGTGGAAATATCAATGTCCGCCCGGAAAGTGCTGATCCCCTGGTCAGGATGGGTCTCCGGATAGGTATGCACCGTAATGTGACTCTTGTCCAGATGCGCCACGACCGCTTCCGGCAACGGCCCCGGCGTCTCAGCATTCGTTTCCACGCTGACTTCCGGGATCAAATCGCTCTCAGCAATCAGGATCGTAACACTGGCTCCCTGCGGATCATAATCCTGTCGGGCAATGTTCAGGATCGTAGCGTCGATGATTTTAGCTACATTGGTCAGGATCTCCGTCAGCCGCTGCGCGTTGTACTCTTCATCGATGTATTCGATATAATCGTGGCTTTGTTCCGGTTTGAGAGCGTAACAAATATCATATAGATTAAAGCTCAAAGTTTTGGTCAAATTGTTGAATCCAAACAGCCTGAGCTTTTTGTTGAGCGGTTTTATCTCCAAATTCATGTCCCTCCGTAAATGATTATATGATAACTTCAATATACACCATAAAGGATTGCTGAAATAAATTCAATAGTATAACGTCATTATATCTTTTCCATATTCTTACATCATTGAGCGCAGAAAAATCATAACTCCATGATGTAATATTAGATCTTCAGTTCTTCCTCAAACCCTTGCTATACCCTTTATGATCAGCGCCCTTGATCATCTGTATCTTCCTGGCCTTTATGCTCGGCTGGATAGCCAACCGGAACCAGCGCAAAAGGGACTGATGATTCATTTAACCTTTGCTTTTTTTAGATTCTCCGCAACTCTAAATTTGACGATCTCTCTGATTAATTCATATGGGATCGGTTTGTCCAACGGGAACTGCACCGAACCCTTGGCCGAATTATATGCAGATAATTCTTCTTTAAAGGCTTCGATCGCACCGGGGGTTGGATATAACCCAATATGCTTTTTATGCGCAGCAAAATGCACAAGGTTTCCATGTAAATAGAACGTGGGCATTTGATAACTTATTTTTTCCTTCGCTTCGGGAGCAGCCTCTTTTATCACTTGCTGAATTTTTTTAAGAATCTCCTGAACCTCAGGGGAAAACTGGGAAATATATTCTTCAATTGAGTGATACGTATTTTTTTTATCTTCCATAATTTCTTCCTTCCTCAATACTAATTTGGGCAGAGGATGACTCTTCGGTCTCGGGCAAAGATTATCGTGCATTTATCCTTTAAATTATTATTTACTGAAATTGTTGGGTAATTCCCGAATATATCGGAAGGTTTACGGAAACCATATTATCTATGGAAATTGGTGACAAATTATTTAAGCTTGGATTGGAGGTATTAAAATGGGAGATAAAAATCCCAAGAAAAGAGAAAAAAAGAAGAACACCGCAACCAGAAATGATCCCAATATCCCGTCAACCAGCGGGACACC